>JAUVXT010000155.1 GCA_030603465.1 Deltaproteobacteria bacterium | reverse complement strand
GAATACTTCAATCACGTTCTCTTCAGCCGTGAAGGAGGCAAAATATTCTGGCTGGCCCGAGCCATACCAAAACGCAACACCACGTCCTTCACCGTGAACAGGGACGGAAAGAATCTGCGGCGCTGCTTTCCGGACGGCTGGAGAGGGTCGCATTTTGACTGGCTCACCGAAGACGATTTGATGATCACCGGCGAATACAAGGCGAAAGACAAGGCCCACATACTCTTCACCGTTGGCCAGAAAAATTATCGGCGTCTTGGTAACGGGCTGCTGGATTACGATGGACACGGAACATTTTCTCCGGACGGCAAATGGATGGTGACCGACACTTATCCCAGCAAAGGTTTAAATGAACAGAAACTCTATCTCATGGATATGAAGTCCGAAGCCGTTTTACCAATGGGCCGATACGTTCATCCGCCTGCGTTCAGAAAAAACGGAAAAGATGCCGCCTGCGATCTGCATTCGCGCTGGAGTCCAAAGGGAAATATCATTGGTTTCAATTCAACATTTACTGGTAGCAGGCAGGTCTATATTTTTAAACTGAAAAATTAATCACTATGGCTAACAAAATTTTCGAGTTGACGCCTTCATGTTGGCGATTTATTAAAATATTGTGCTACAGGATCAGTCATTTGATTTAATTAAGTTCGATGGCTAATGACGGTGCAACTCAAAATTACGTTATCTAGAGGCAACTAAAAGGGTCGAACCCCGTTAATTGATATTTTCTTTTGTAACTACTTTGTTTGCAGGTACTTACAGTTTTGCCTCAAAAAAGACTTTGATTTTTTCGGGGTAACTCCACTGCCCTCACACATCCCAACACCCATCCTCTCGATTCGGTCGGTCACCTCCCTCCCTCGTGCCATATCCATCAGCATCGCATAGCCTATCCATCGATTGAAGCCTGCGGGCATTGGGTATGGTTAATGATAAGAATTGCTGTAAACCTTGAATTGTTGAGAGTAAGGTGATATTCTATTAGAATAGAGGCTCAGTCCCGATACATCGGGATAGCTGAGCTAAGATATATAATGGTATATGGGAAATGTGAGCTAAATATATCAGAACATGAAAAGGAATTATAATGGGAACACGAAGAGAATTTTTGAAGACTTCTGTCGCTGCAACCGGTGCTGTCGCAGGAGTTGCGTCAGTTTCTGATGTGATGGGCGCAGCAGCGACTGCAAGTGATGGGGCAAAAGCAAAGACGCCCAGGACCTTTACGCTAAACCGTCAGATCCCGATAGAAGAAGGTTATGATCTGGTTGTGGCAGGCGGCGGGCCTGCAGGAACGGCCGCGGCTGTTTGCGCTGCTCGATTGGGAGCCAAGGTCATGCTCGTCGAGGCCACGGGATGCCTCGGCGGCATGGGCACCTCGGGGCTGGTCACCGCGTTCGACCCCATGGGTGACGGAAAAAGGATGCTCGTGGGCGGGTTCATGCAGGAAGTCGTCGAAACGATGTACGCCCGCGGCTTCCTCCAGCCGGAGATCGATCCGAACACCTGGCGAAAGAACTACCACGATTGGACGCCGTTCCAGGTGGAAGGCTACAAACTCGTGCTGGACGAATTCGTTGCCAAGGCGGGCGTCGAGGTCCGCTTCTTCACCCGGGTCATCGACGCCGACGCCGATCCGCGTCAGGGCAAGGTGTCCGGCGTCGTGCTGCAGAACATTGAAGGATACCGATTTGTCCGTCATAATTTAAGGCTCCGGGAGCCTTTTGGAGGGATAGGTAATTTGCTTCTGGGTTTTGTGGATATTATTATTGACTTTATATCAAATCTGTCTTAATATATTTATATGGAAAACATAGATTATAAACTACCCTTAACCCCAATGTTTCATCCAAAGAAAGAAAAGATATGAACATAGCTCCTAAACGACCAATGACCCCTTTAATTAATTCTACTCTCAAAACCATGAGACAGAATCGCCGTCAGTTCTTGAAGACATCTGCTGGATTCACGGCGGTCGCCCTTCTGCCGAACCTCTGGTCGTGCACCTTCCTCGACTCCGGCGGTTCCGGTAAATCCGGCGACGGGTGGTTTCCCAAAAAGAAGGCCTACGACTTCGTTCCGTACCAGCCAGAACAGACCGCAGCGCCTGTCATGAAGGTCACGCCGGACGACGGGTATTACTTGCATACCTTTTACGATGTCTGTCCCTTCAGCCCGTCGCAGCGATATCTCGCGGTGACAAAACTCCCCTACCAGGACAGGAAGCCCGTACTCGGCGACATCGCCGAGGTTTGCGTGATCGACCTGAAGGACCGAACCATCCAAACCGTGTATGCCACCCGGGCGTGGTCCTTTCAGCTTGGCGCCAATGTGCAGTGGGGCGCCAGCGACAGATACGTCTATACGAATGATGTGATAGACGGACAGGCGGTGTGCGTGCGTATCGACCTTTCGAGCGGGGAGGTAAAGGCGTACGCGGGTCCCAAGTACGATCTCGCATCTGATGGAAGCGCGGCGATCGGCCCGAGGTTGGACATCATGAACGCGACCCAGTTCGGGTACGGAATTCCCGATCCTGCCGGGAGGAAGCAACATTGGGCGGTCCTGGACCGGGATGGCAAGGGAATCGCCCATGAGATCTGCGGCCCCCCCGATAAAAACGGTCTATGGTTTACTGATCTCGAAACCAATACCAGGAAGCTGTTGGTCAGCCGAAGCCGTATTCGGGAAACCATCCAGGACCCCAACTATTACGACAAGGGGATTTTTCATTTCTTCCACACCAAGTTTAATAAGGACCATTCTCGTATTTGGATGCACATCCGCTGTCTTCTTCCCGGGAGAAAGACAAACCGGAATCCATCGATGTGGACATGCAAATCAGACGGCACCGAGCTCATCGAGTTTTACCCGCGAGAAAAATTCGCCTTCAAGGGGCCGATGGGCCGGGCCAATCATTTCAACTGGCATCCGGACGGTGAACATATCGTTGCCAACACCGTACCCTACTGGCAGGGCGACAAGATGATGCGGTTCTCCATGATGCGTTATGACGGCTCCGAGTACAGGGTTCTAGCCCCGAATATTCTGGGCAGCGGTCATCCCACGGTGGACGCCGAAACCCGTTTCGTCCTGGCCGACACCTATCCGTATCAGACCTTTGCCGGGGCCAGGGACGGCAAAGTGCCGATACGCCTGATCGAGCTGGAAACTCAGAAGGAGACGGTCATCTGCATGATATGGAACGATTTCGCAACTCGGGCCGGATATAAAAGCTACAACAGTGTAAAGGGCGGAGGCAGCCAACTTAAGCTCGATCCTCATCCGGCCTGGAGTCGGGATTACAAGAAGATCTGTTTCAACGGTGCGCCTGAATTCAAGCGTCAGGTCTTTATCGCGGATCTTTCGGGATTGGTGTGAAGAGTAGAACGCGTGGCCCTTCCATCCGGTCGAAGTGGGCACAGGTGTGCGGGATAAATTAAAGGGGTCTGACCCCTTTATTTCTCACGCGGCAACCGAGTCGATGGAGCGAAAGCTTCTGACCGAGCGTGGCCGCAAGTTGTATAAGCTGCGAGGCCAGACGGTTGAGCCGGTGTTTGGGCAGATTAAAGATGCTCGTGGAATTGACAAATTTATGCGTCGAGGATTTGAAGCATGCCGCAGCGAGTGGTCGCTTATTTGCGCTACGCATAACCTTTTGAAGTTGTGGCGAAGCGGTAAGGCCTGCTGGAATTGATAGAAATGCCGTTTTTAAGCGATTTGACGCGAAATTTTACTTGAATAAGTCAGCAAGAGACGTTAATATAAATAAAAGTTAACAAAGGCTGTATGAGAAACAGAGAATTGAGCCGTCTGTCCCAAACAACCATCGGACCCAACCGTTGGATTCAAAAATCATTGTGCAACAGGCTCAAAGTTGAGTGGTAAGAAGAATCATGAAGATACGAATACTGGCAACATACTTAATTCTTGGAATAATCGGTGCCGGCTGTGCATCCACACCTAAAATCAACATGACCAAACTTCCTGACGAAACCAGGGCAGAGCAGATCAAGGACATGAAATTCGGCATGTTCGTCTGCTGGTCATTCAGCACGTTCTCAGGACATGAATGGACACCGACCCTCGATAAGGACGCGTCATATTTCAAAGCTACCGGGTGCGATACCGATCAGTGGTGCGAGACTGCTAAGGCCGCGGGAATGAACTATATTCTCTTCCTGACCAAACACCATGACGGATTCTGCCTGTGGGATACGGCTACGACGGACAAGAAAGTTACCAACAGCAAGCTGGGAATCGATGTTCTCGCCAAACTGAGAAAATCATGTGATAAGTATGGACTCAAGCTGGCCCTTTACTTTTCCGAAGGTGACTGGAACTGGCCAGGCGCCGTTGACGGTAAGGGTACCGGCGGCACAAATCCCGAAATGAAAAAGGCTCAGCTCAAAGAATTACTGACACAATACGGGCCTATCGAATTTTGGTGGATGGATCATGCCGTGGGAACCGGTGGGCTATCTCACAAGGAAACCGTTGAATGGGTGCATAAGTTTCAGCCGAATTCTTTTGTAGGGTTCAATAGTGGCCAGCCGGCGGGAAGGATCGTCCTTCGTGAGCGTGGGCGGCCGGGAAAAATTGGAGACACTTCAGCTTCGTTTTATGGATCAAGAGAGGAGCAGTATAAGGGGTACCTCGCCGCGGAATTTACATATCCGATCCTTCCTAAACATAAGGGCGGGGCGGGGTGGTTTTATTCTTTGCCGAAACATGACAGCCTCTGCCATCCAGCCGACAAGCTCTACAATGATTATGTCGGTGCCTTGAAATATGAAAACATATTCTCAATTGATGTCGGTCCCAACTACGAGGGACGACTGAGGGACATAGACGTCAAAACTCTCAGACAAGTGGGAGAAATGATAAAATCAGGGATAAATTAATTAATGGAGTTTTCGATGACGAAATTGCGAACAATACTTGACATTATCAACCAATCAAATTTATTAATGAATCACAAGATAGTCGTATTAACAGGTGTTTTATCGTTTATTTTAAATGCTGGATTCACACAAACTGATAATGCTATTTTTTCTGATGAATATATTAAATCGACCGTAGAAAAAGCATGTGACTGGCAATTTAATCATTTACATACTGAAACAACTTCAAGTAGTGGAAGAATTGAAGATGTACCTGAAACAGGATGGATTAGAGGTGTATTCTATACCGGGGTAATGGCGGCATATCGTGTGACTGACAATGCAAGATATCTGGATTCGGCATATTGCTGGGGAGAAAAAAACCGTTGGCAATTAGGCGAGAGAAAAAAACATGCCGATGATCAAGTAGTAGCGCAAACTTATGCGGATTTATTTTTCCATTATAAAAACTCATTCATGGTTGAACCAACCATATATACATTGGATTATATGATCGAAACGCCAGAACCCGGACCTGTTGTTGGTTGGTCAAAAAAAAAGAATTGGTCTTGGTGTGACGCGTTATATATGGCTCCGCCAGCAATGGCAAAAATAAGTGCCATCACCAATGCCCCTGAATATTTATATCTAATGAACAGTATGTGGTGGGAAACCTATCAACATTTATATTCTGAGGAAGATAGTCTTTTCTATAGAGACGAACGTTATGTGATAAAACCAGATGGCTCCGGTCCTAGAACTGAAAGTGGCAAGAAAGTGTTTTGGGGTCGTGGCAATGGATGGGTTTTAGCTGGTCTGGCAAAATTGCTACAATGGCTACCCGAAGATTATACTACACATCCGGCTTTTGTAAGAGTTTTCGAGGAAATGTCATCAAAAATTGCCAGTCTTCAGCAGGAGGATGGTCTTTGGAGATCGGGTTTGTACGACCCGCAACAATACCCGGCCCCTGAAACCAGCAGTAGTGGCTTTTTTTGTTACGCCCTGGCATGGGGAATCAATGAAGGATATTTAGATAAACAGCAATATTTGCCTGTCGTAAAAAAAGCCTGGATAGGATTGAATGGAGCGTTACAAAATTCAGGGAAAATAGGTTATGTGCAACAAGTAGGTCATGAGCCCCGGTCAGTTGGTAAGGATGATTCAATGGAATATGGAACAGCTGCATATATACTAGCGGCAGAGCAAATTCTGCTTATGATCAGGAATAAAAATATAGTTCCTTGACATCTTTGTAATTCTGATTTGTAAGCAGCTCATTTAGAGGCGTTTTGTCGAGTGAATGGGAGAGCTACGTTCACATAGCTTAAAAATCAGGTGAATCAGGTGGCAATTATGCCTTAGGCTAATCTTCTACACTTAAAAAAATATCATTCAATAGAAACAAGTACTTACGTGACATCAATTTTCTCTTGGCACTACAATATTTGTTTTTCTATGATTTCTACAATTCTCTTATTGTAGGTGGAATAGCTACCCCT
>JAUVXT010000039.1 GCA_030603465.1 Deltaproteobacteria bacterium | reverse complement strand
TATGAAGCATACTCCCATATGTCAATAACAATCAGCAGAATCTGTGGCACCACGTTTTGAAAATATCCAAAGAGCGGTTCAATGTATACAACGATTTGCGAAGGGGAACACCACTGCAACTGTTAAAAAAAAGCTTGATTAATTCTCAGGATTATATTTACAATGCTATCCGTCATGAATCTCTTCGAGCAGGAAAATGAAAAAGGCGAAATAGTGACGCGCCCCCTTGCGGATAGAATGCGGCCCGAAAGTCTGGCCGAATTCGCCGGGCAGTCACACCTTCTGGGGCGTGACAGTCTGCTGCGTCGGGCCATAGAGGAAGACAGGATATTTTCCGTCATCTTCTGGGGGCCGCCCGGATCGGGAAAGACCACGCTGGCCCGGATAATCGCCAGGGAGACTAAGGCACACTTCGAAACCTTCTCTGCCGTCCTTTCAGGGGTGAAAGAACTCCGCGCCGCCATTGCAGAGGCAAAGTCACAACTGGCCCATCACAAGAAAACCATCCTCTTTGTCGACGAAATCCATCGTTTCAACAAGGCGCAACAGGACGCCTTCCTCCCCCACGTGGAAAGCGGTTTGCTGACATTGATAGGCGCCACAACGGAAAATCCCTCTTTTGAGGTTATCGCACCGCTCCTCTCACGAGTGCGGGTTATGGTACTGAAACCCTATTCCGAGGATGAATTGTCGCGCATACTGAAACGGGCGATTACTGATCAAGAGAGGGGGCTGGGAGGACTGTCCCTCATGGTGGATGACGACGCACTTGCCCACATAATAGATACGGCCGATGGAGATGCCCGCACTGCGTTGAACAGCCTGGAGATTGCCGCGTCACTCGTTGAGGGACAGAGTGCGAAGAAAAGGAAGATTACGCTGGATACTGTGGAAGAAGCGTTACTGAGGAAGGCGCTTCAATACGACAAGGCGGGAGAAGAACACTACAATATTATTTCGGCGTTTCATAAAAGCCTGCGGGGGAGTGATCCCGATGCCGCCCTCTACTGGCTGGGCAGAATGCTTGAAGCGGGGGAAGATCCCCTCTATATCGCTCGCAGAATGGTGAGATTTGCCTCGGAAGATGTGGGGAATGCCGATCCCATGGCCCTATCCATCGCCATTTCGGCCATGCAGGCCTTCCAGTTTATCGGACTGCCCGAGGGGGATCTTGCCCTCGCCCAGGCCGCCGTTTATCTGGCCACTGCGCCCAAGAGCAACGCCCTCTACGCCGGATATGGAAAAGTGAGAGAATCCATACACGGGACGGGGTCTCTGCCCGTTCCCCTCCATATCAGAAACGCGCCGACGGGGCTGATGAAAAATCTCGGCTACGGGAAGGGTTATAAATATGCCCACGATTACCCCGATGCCCATGTCCCCCAAGAGTACCTTCCGGACAAGTTGAGAGGGCAGATCTATTACAACCCGACGAACAGAGGATATGAGAAGATCGTAAAGGATCGTCTCACAAAATGGCGAAAGATGAGGGATGATGCATCTAAGGACCGGAAGAAGAGTTGACCCTTCTATATGCATCCATGATACGCAGCGGCTATACGCAACCCACTCAAAATCGCTTCCCCTGCCAGGAATCTCTTCTTTTCAGTTCTCTGTCTATGGTGTTGAGGACGTCGAGTTTGTTCCTCCCCCAGTCGGGGGCGAGATAAATGTCACGGTAGCCGTCTGCCGTAAGTCGCTGTATCACCATGTCGGGTGGCAGTATTTCAAGGATATCGCAGACCGTCGCGACGTATTCTTCTTTGGTCGGCAGCGTGATCTTTCCCGCTTCATACATATCACCCAGCCCGGTTCCCCTGAGTGCGAGCAGGAGGTGGATCTTTATGCCGTTGACAGGGAGCGACGCCACCCTTTCCGCCGTTTTTATGGTGTCTTCGCAGGCCTCTCCCGGGAGCCCGATGATGATATGCGTGCAAATATTGATATCCCTGTCGGCGGTACGATGGACGGCGTCGCAATAGGTTTCCGAATCGTGGCCGCGGTTGATAACCTTCAAAGTTTTGTCGTGTATGGATTGGAGCCCGTATTCCAGCCAGACATGGTGTGACTGCGCGTACTCCTCAAAGAGATCCAGAACCTCGTCGGGGACGCAATCGGGTCTCGTTCCAACTGACATGCCGACAATGTCGTCCTGTGCCAGCGCCTCATCGTAGAGGGATTTGAGGTGTTCAATAGGGCCATAGGTATTGGTAAAGGTCTGGAAATAGGCGATGAACTTTTTCGCGTCTCTCATTCTTCTGTAAAGGGCCTTGCCTGTGGTGATCTGGTCGGCGACAGAGGGGAGGGGACCCTGTTCCCTGAGAGCGGAACCCTTGCCGTTACAGTAGATGCACCCGCCCGTAGCGATTTTTCCGTCCCTGTTGGGGCAGGTAAAGCCCGCGTCTATCTGAATTTTATAGACCTTGCACCCGAAGGTGTTGATAAAAAAGCTCTTCAGGTCATAATATCGTTTTTCATTGTTCCAGAATTCCGGTTTTGACATGATGCCACTCGTCAGCCATTTTTTTGTTGTCTTTTACAAAACAATGGTAGTAAATAACCATTTTTAATTCAAGCAATTATATCTCGGGTATAGCATAGTATGTCGAAAGAATTTGATGTAATTATAGTCGGTGCCGGTCACGCGGGATGCGAGGCGGCGCTGGCGGCGGCGCGCATGGGATGCAGCGCGCTCCTTTTTAATATAAATCTCGATTCGGTGGCCCTCATGTCATGTAATCCTGCCATTGGCGGCCTCGCGAAGAGTCAATTGGTCAAGGAGGTCGATGCTCTGGGCGGGGAGATGGGCAAGATTGCCGACCGGGCGGCCTGTCATTTTCGCTTGCTGAACCGTTCCAAGGGACCGGCCGTGCAATCCACGCGCGTCCAGTGCGACAAGCAGTTATATCGTCTTGCCATGAAGGCCGTAATTGAAAGGGAGAGGAATCTCTACATCCGCCAGGGACTCGTCGAAAATGTCATCATCGAGGGCGGGAAAGTAAGCGGTGTCGTCGATAATACGGGCTTTTTCTATGCGGGAAAGATGGTCATCATCACGGCGGGTACATTTCTCAACGGTCTGATACATGTTGGAGAATCACAACACCCCGCGGGAAGGGCGGGAGAGATTGCGTCCATATCGCTGGCAGAAAATCTGAAGGAACTGGGCTTCGAAGTCGGGCGACTGAAGACAGGGACACCGCCCCGGCTGCGCGCCTCGACCATCGATTTTTCTGTCCTGGAACGGCAGGACAGCGATCCCGATCCGCAACCCATTTCCTTTACAACTCAAAAACTCCGTAAAGAGCGACTGCCCTCCTATTTCAGTGCCACAACGGAAAAGACTCACTGGTTGATCAGGGACAATATCACCAAATCACCCCTCTATTCAGGAGCCATTACAGGTGTTAGCGCCAAACACTGCCCCTCACTGGAAGACAAGGTAATGCGTTTTCCAGATAAGGAAAAACATCCCGTCGTCCTCGAGTATGAGGGGCTCGATACGGAGGAAGTTTACGCCAAAGGCCTGGGGAACAGCCTTCCCTTGGAGCTGCAGGAATATCTTGTGCACTCCGTCTCGGGGCTGGAACAAACGGAAATTATGCGCACCGCCTATGCCGTGGAGTACGATTTCGTCCATCCCACACAACTTACGCAGACACTGGAAACGAAACTGATCAAGGGGCTTTACCTGGCTGGTCAGATAAACGGAACCTCCGGTTATGAAGAGGCGGCAGCCCAGGGAATCTGGGCGGGCATTAACGCCGCCCTTTCAGTCCAGAAACGAGAGCCATTCATCCTCGATCGATCCGAGGCCTATATGGGCGTTATGGTGGATGATCTGATAACGAGGGGGGTGGAGGAACCCTACCGGATGTTTACCTCCCGCGCCGAATACCGTCTTATCTTGCGAGAAGACAACGCCACCATCCGGCTGACGGGAAAAGGCCACGAACTGGGACTCATATCCCATGACCAATACAGTGATCTTCAGGAGAAAATGAACCGGATTGATGCGGGAATCGAGAGGCTGAAAGAGAAAAAGATCTATCCCGTTCCCGGGACCAATGAGCGTCTGACAGAGATGAAAACCGCCTCTATCAAAAATCCCGTCACGCTGTATCACCTTTTAAAACGGCCGGAACTCAGCTATGATGATCTGAAGGCTCTGGAAGGGTGGGAGGAGATCCCCGACCGGTTTGTAAAAAGACAGATAGAGGTCGAGGCGAAATACGAGGGCTATATCAAGAGGCAGGAAGAATCGGTCCGGAAGTTCAAGACTCAGGAGGGGAAGAAGATTCCCAGGGATATAGACTATGACTCCGTGCCCGGTCTTTCGAATATACTGAAGAAAAAAATGTGCACCATAATCCCCACGTCAATAGGTCAGGCACAGAGGATACCGGGAATGACCCAGGCTGCGTTGACGGCCCTGTTGATTACTATAAAGAAGATGGAACTGGAACGGGCGCAGGCCGGGAAAAGTGAGAAGTCTTTACAGTCTCAAAAAAATACTAATGGAGCAGTGAAATGAAAGATCTGAACGCACTACCTGAAAAGATTATAGGACTAATGAATAAAGGGGTGAAAATCCCCAATCCGTACTCTGTTGACATAGGTGACGAGGTCGATATCGCAAGGATTGCCGGCGCGGGGGTAATCTTCTACAGCGGCACAAAGATCTACGGCGAGAAGATGCTTATCGGTCCCGGCACAAAACTGGGATATGAGTCGCCTGTTACGGTGGTAGACTGCCAGCTGGGATCAGACGTGGAATTAAAGGGCGGTTTTTTCAAAAAAACGATCTTTCTTGACAAATCGAATATGGCATCCGGCGCCCAGGTACGAGAGGGTTGTATTCTGGAAGAGGAGGCAAACGGCAGTCACACCGTGGGACTGAAGCAGACGATCCTCTTTCCCTTTGTCACCATCGGCAGTCTCGTCAATTTCTGCGACTGTTTCATGGCCGGAGGAACCAGCAGGAGGGATCACAGCGAGGTGGGAAGTTCCTACATCCATTTCAACTATACGCCCAATCAGGACAAGGCAACTGCATCCCTGATCGGGGATGTCCCTCGTGGTGTCATGCTCAACCGGCCCCCCATTTTCCTGGGCGGTCAGGGTGGTCTCGTGGGACCCGCACGGATCGGTTACGGCACAGTGATAGCGGCAGGGACGGTATATCGAGGTGATAGCCCCGAAGGGGGAAAACTGATCCACGGAAATATGGAGTCGGTATTCACCGAACGGGAATTTCTCACGGGTTATTATGGGAATGTGGGTAGTAAGATAGAAAATAATATTCTCTATCTTGCCAATCTACTCGCCCTGAAAGAGTGGTATCGCCACACCAGAAAGCCCTTTTTTGCTATGCGTGACCAGGGACCGGCCCTGTATGAAGGCGCTATGGATAAACTTGACATGGCCTTCACTGAACGGCTCAATCGGTTTAAGGTCCTTTCCGAAAAAATGGAGAGATCAATCGGGATAGTAGAAGGGCTGGCACAAGGTGAAAAGGGGAGGCAACTGATCGCGCAAAAGAAAAAATTTATAGAGAACTGGGGGAAAATCGAAGACTGCCTGACGGGCAACAGAGAAGAAGCCGTCGCCGGTGAAAAGCGCGATGCCTTGTGCGAGATTATAAAAAAGAGAATCGACGCGGGCGAGACGGATTACATCAAAACCATTCAATCCCTCGATGCGGAAGAATCATCCATCGGAACCCAATGGCTCCAGGCGATCGTGGATCAGATACACGGGGATAGCTCCCTGTTTTTGTCATAAGACCAGCTATAAAAAAAGGAGAAGGTATGAAGATTCATCAAATCGATACGGATGTGTTAATCATCGGCACCGGTATTGCCGGACTCAAAGCGGCGCTGGAAGGTGCGAAGGCGGGGAAAGATGTTATGCTCGTCTCCAAATATCCTGTAGGCAAGGCCACAAATACTACACTGGGGGGAGGCACATTCTCGGTTTCCACCGACAAATTCAGCCCCGAAGAACATATACAGAAAACCCTCAAGAGCGGGCGCATGCTCAACAATCCGGAACTGGTCAGGCGTTTCGTAACGAATGCCCGGTTAGATGTGCAGGAACTCGTGGACTCGGGGCTTAAGGCGCATTTTCACGATACCGGATTTCGCTGCCTGTCGCCCTATCTAATTGGTGGTCCCATGGTAACGAAGGCGCTAGTCGATGCAGTCCGTAGCGCCAATATCCGGTGCATAGAAAATATTATGATAACAGATCTGATCGTAACTGATGAAACCTGCCGGGGCGCATTGGGATTTCATAGAGAGAGCGGTGAATGGTATGGATTCCGGTCCAGGGCCGTCATCCTGGCGACGGGAGGCGCGGGGGCAATCTATGCCCAGCACGATAATGCGCCGGGGTCTACCGGAGATGGGTACGCTCTGGCCCTGCAGGCCGGTCTGGAGCTGATGGATATGGAATTTGTGCAATTTTACCCGCTGGTATATGCCGGATCGGGTCGCGCGAGGATGATCCTCCCCGCATTCTTTGGCGATGCCGGGGAAATTGTCAATCGTAAGGGGGAAGATATCAAGGAAAAGTACGATCTGCCCCGAAGACTCATCGCTACGGTGACGCGGGACCAGTTTGCTCAGGCCCAATTCAGGGAAATAAAGATGGGGAATGATATTGACGGCGCACTCCTTCTGGATATGCGGCAGGCGGATAAATCGAAACTCCCCTACAGTGATGATCTGCTTGAACGGTATAAAAAGAAAACGTCCTATCACCTGGAACCATTGAAAATTACACCGGCCTGTCATCACACCATGGGTGGC
This sequence comes from Deltaproteobacteria bacterium, assembly GCA_030603465.1. Taxonomy (GTDB): domain Bacteria; phylum Desulfobacterota; class Syntrophia; order Syntrophales; family UBA2210; genus JAFGPZ01. Next base: position 6,566 of record JAUVXT010000039.1, on the reverse strand, counting down.
ATTCCCATCGATGCCGATGGACGTACAAAGATAAAAGGCCTCTATGCGGCCGGTGAGGTCGTCGGCGGTATTCATGGGGCAAACCGGATGGGAGGAAATGCCTATTCAGAGGCCCTCGTCTTCGGGGGCTGTGCGGGCAGAGCGGCTTCACGGGGAAAAGAGACGACAATAACCGCCACAGACTTCGAAGGCCTCATGAACGATTATATCAGGAAATGGGATTCACTCTTGAAACCCGAAGTGAATAAAAAATCAGAAATCTCCACCATAATGGGAGACCTGAAAAAAATACTATGGGAAAAGGCGGGCATCATCCGAGACGAAGTGTCGCTGCAAGAGGGAATTGACAAGATAGGAGACATCTCCCGCACTATTCAATTACAGTTTGCTCGAAATATTACGGAACTCTACAGAATAGTTGAGTGCCGTAACGCGGCGCTTACCGGCAGGGCCATTGCCCTGTCGGCCATAGAGAGAAAGGAAAGCAGGGGATCTCACTACCGTGAAGACTTTCTTGCCGAAGACAAAGCGTGGGAACGGCATATTTACGTTACAATGGCCGGTGAAAAGCCCGTCATCAGCCGTATCGATCCAATATAAAAAGGTATGGGGTCAGGTCTTGCAATGCAATATCGCCGGCAGCGAGAAATACGTCATTGCAAGACCCCCATGTTTTTCACTATTTTCCACCTCACACTAACAGCTACTTTTTTGCCGCAAATTTGCCCTCCGGGGGTTTGTCGCGTTTCCCCACCCGGAACGTAATAGACTTTGTGGGGCAGACATCGATGCAGTTGGCGCAGGCAAAGCAGTCGGGGATTACCTTGTCCCGTTTCAGTATGGCTTCCATCACCGACGAGGGGCAGGCATTGGCGCAGCTTTCACAGGCGATGCAGGTGTCATAATTCACCTTTATCTTGTAGAGACTGATCTTCTCAACCAGCCATCCCACAAGGCCAAAGGGACAGAACAGGTGGCACCAGGGTCTGTAGATAAAGAGACTGCCAACCAGTATCGCCGCAATAAATATCCAGCCCCCACAGGCAACAACAGCCGGTTTGTATATCTTGAAGGGATCGATATATTCCACGATATCGGTAGCCCACAGGAAGGCAACCAGTGTAAACACAATGAAAAAAGCGACGCGTATTGTATTGGAGATGGCGAAAGGAATCTTGTGCTGACGCACAATGCCCTTTGTATCTTTGGCGTTTCGATTGATTCTGAAGATAAGATCCTGTAGCGTTCCCAACTGGCAGCCCTAGGAACAGATAAATTTATTGGCCAGAAAGACGAGCAACAAAAAGACGAACAGGGCGATCATCCGAGGCGGAAAGATGACGCAGTAGGACGCGAAAAGTGAGATGGCATCTTTTACCGTGCCCATGGGACTGGGATCGGAACCCATGATCACGCCGAAGATCAGAAGGGCCAGTATGTAGAGTATCTTCCTCGTTTTGGGGACAATCTTTCCCCTGTATATCATCACGAAGACGGCAATCAGGAAGGCGAACCAGAGGACAAACTTGATGAGAATCTTGACCCAGTTTTTGGATTCATGTTCGGCATCCAGTACCGCGCCCCTGGTAACCTTTTTCGTTATTTCCTCCCGGCTGAAACCGAAGCTGTCCAGTCTCTTTTTGACATCCTCTTTTACTGTCAGGCCGAATGTCTCTTTCAAAACCGGATTGGAAAGATCATTTTTCTGACCGAACTCGGCAACGGTCATGCCGTCGGTGAAGACCAGTTCCCCACTGACCTCGATCTTCTCAGGCTTATCGCTCCACATCCTGTTCGATACAAGCAAAAGGGCTATCACCAGTGCGATAATAACAACAAAAGCCAGGACGATCTTTGTGGTACCCGGTTTATTCATAGCGTTTTCTCCTTCTATTGTGGGGAAAATTTCCTTTAACCATCAACCTTCTTGATATCTTTCCTCTACACAATGACACGATTAGAAAAGACTGACTTTATCGTCTTACTCCGGAAAAACTTTCAAGGAATCACCGGCGGAGACAAAAGTGAAAGCAAGAGAGGTGCTAAGTCTGTGACGGGTTGTATCAAATAGAAATTTTCAAGATACAATAATTATGGCTTTGTAAAATTTAAATTTCTGTCGACTTGTCATTCCCGGCTTGATCGGGAATCCAGTTCTTTCAAATGCTTATGGACTCCCGCCTATCTGCGCGGGAGTGACTCACTTTTCGACTTTTTACGAAGCCATCAAATATGAATTGAGACGCTTACCGGGAGTGTTTGTAATAACCATCGAACATGGTCGGAAATTTGGAGAAGACACAATAAATATACTAAAAGCTATCCGAATATTCAAGTATTCTGGAGATATGTGATAAAAAGAATCTTGACATATTTGTCAATAGGAGTATGATCGGCCTTAAAGTGAAGTTGTTTTGGTACTTTATAATCACAATCAGGAGTCGTAATCCTTAACTATCAACGGTAAGAGGGAATTATGGACTGATTATTACAAATGCCTCGTATTCTTATAGAAAAGATGCGGGGTATTTTCGTTTAATCACTTCCGGTGCATGAGATTAACTTCTCAACTGCTTTTTCCAGGAAGCAATACTGGAGGAAGTGAAGATGAGAACAACTATAAAACAAGACATACGTTCCAGAAATCCCAATGCCGGCAGATTTGTTGATAAATCCGGCAAACAACCGAAATTGCTCGATCGCCTGCGTCTTGCATTGCGCTCTCGCCACTACAGCAGACGGACGGAACAGACCTACTGTCACTGGGTAAAGAAATACATATATTTCCATAATGTGAAACATCCTGATGAGATGGGTGAAGCCGAAATCAACCGATTTCTTACCCGTCTGGCGGTGAAGGAAAAGGTTAGTTCGTCCACACAAAATCAGGCCCTCAGCGCACCTCTTTTCCTGTACAGGCATGTGCTTGGCCGTGAGGTAGGTGATTTGGGGGATGTAATCCGGGCAAGAAAACCGACTCGATTACCTGTTGTAATGACAAAGGAGGAAGTAAAAACAGTTTTAAAAAATCTTACAGGCAGTAAACGACTCATGGCATACCTTATGTATGGAGGTGGCCTTCGGTTGATGGAGTGCTTACGTTTGAGAATTCAAGATATAGACTTTCAAACAGGATGTATTACAGTTCGTAACGGCAAAGGCGATAAGGATCGCATCACAATGCTTCCCAATTCGATTAAGAACACATTGAAGGAACATTTCGCTGCAGTTAAGAAAATCCACTGTCAGGACGTCAAGCAAGGTTACGGGAAGGTGGCGATGCCAGACGCATTGGTGCGTAAATATCCGAAGGCAAATATAGAATGGCGATGGCAGTGGGTATTTCCGCAGGAAAAACTCTGGCTGAATGAAAAAACCGGAGAGCGGGGGAGACATCATGTGCATGAATCCATCATTCAGCGAGCCGTCAAAGAGGCAGTAGGAAAAGCGGAGATAACAAAAAGGGCAACATGCCACACATTCAGACATTCATTTGCAACACATCTGATCGAAGATGGATATGATATAAGAACGGTACAGGAGCTTTTGGGGCATAAGGATGTAAAGACGACGATGGTATATACGCACGTACTCAATAGAGGGCCATCGGGCGTTCGAAGTCCGGCTGATCTACTTTGACGATGTATTAAAAATGGGGTTTTATACAGATCCGTATAAAACCCCTGAATAAATGAGCACTTGCTCTATTAATACTATTATTGCAGTTACTTGCTAACCTATATCTAAAGTTGTTTCGAGGGGTCTTATATTGCAAATTTGCAGCATTTAGTTTTTATACAGAAAGTATATATACACTGTTGTGTGTAAAAGAGAAGGAAATGGCATGAAGCAGAAACACATTCTAAGCATTGCTTTCGATATTCCAGGAGAGAACACGCAGTATGTCTTGATCACAAGCAAACAGTCGCTTGCCGATGGGGATATTATAGTAATGGAGCCTGACATCTCATCGTTTCACGATTACCTTGGCTCAGAGTTCTATCAGGGTCGGCCATCCTTATCCGAAAGCAGCTCCTTCAGCCTCAAAGAGAGCACCCAGCATTGGCAAAGAGAAGTCGCTGCCGCTATCGCGGCAGGCAAAACTGTCTTTGTCTTTCTCATACAGCAGGAAAAGGTGTTCGTGGATACTGGTCAGCGAACATACTCCGGCACTGGTCGCAATCGGCAGACGACAAAACACGTAAGCGATATGGATAACTACCAACTACTCTCGCTGCCTGTCTCATTCGTCAATTCATCGGGGAAATCAATTAAGTTGGCCCCAAAAGCTGACATTATAGCCCCATATTGGTCCCTCTTCGAGGACATAACAAATTACCAGGTACATATCGAGGGCAAGGTAACTCAACCGCTTCTATTGTCCCGCGACGGCGAACGTACTTTGGGCGCAATAATCCGATACAAGGGCTCACCGGGACATATTGTCCTTCTCCCGCCACTTGAAGTTGACACAGAGTCGATGACGGAGAAAAAAGAAGAGGGGACTTTCTGGAACAAGAAAGGTATGCAGTTCGGTAGTCAGCTAACGGCTGCCTTTATCGCAATCGACAAGCAGCTTCGTACTGAACGTCAAGCTACACCAACGCCGACTTGGGTTGACAGTTCCGAGTACAGTCTGCCAAGAGAGGCCGAGTTAGAAACCGAATTGCTCAAGGTGCAGGAGAAAATCCAAAAGCTTACTGACAGTAAGAAGTCCCTTCAGGTGCAGATCAAGAAAGAAGGCGAACTCAAGAGACTTCTATACGAAAACGGGGTCGAACTCGAGAATACGATCCACGATGCGTTGCAAATTCTCGGCTTCACAACATCACGCTTCAGAGACAGCGACTCGGAGTTTGATGTGGTATTCGAATCCGAAGAGGGCCGTTTCATTGGCGAAGCTGAAGGTAAGGACAACAAAGCAGTTAACATAGACAAGTTACGTCAGCTGGATATGAACATTCACGAGGATTTATCACGTGAAGAAGTGACAGAGCCGGCAAAAGGCGTTCTTTTCGGGAACGCGTTCAGGCTTGTGCCACTTGCTAAAAGGGACTGCTTCTTCACAGAAAAATGTTGTACCGCAGCAAACCGTAGTGGCATTGCACTTGTTCAAACACCTGACCTATTTGTTGTTGCCAGGGCTCTGAAGTGTAGACCTAACAAGCGATTCGCAAAGGCTTGTCGGAAGGCCGTTTTTGCGACAGCGGGTTCAGTCGTCAGCTTTCCGTCTATTCCGGGCCAAGAGGAAAAGAAGGAAACAACACACACAACAACCGAATCGAACGCGACTTCGGGTTAGCCGCGCCCCTTTGCTCTGCGGCCAACCCGAAGCGGTTCATTCGAAGCGTTAGCAGACAAGCATTAATTTTTTCTTCAGCTTATCACTCTTTCATGCTTATATGGATCAATAATTGATGGATTGGAAAATTATAATTACAAATTATATTGGAGCTTTCGTTATTTTCTTGATTTGGTTCATTACAGCGCTTTTATCCGGATGGATATATGACAAGGCTGGAAATTTTGACAAAGTCATTTTGATTGTAAATTTAATCATTTTAGTAGCACTCTTTGTTGGAGCCACGATGAGAAGTTCATTTGAAATACAACAAAACATATCGTCACAATCGAAATTTGAGGAGATAACAAAGGCGGTAAATAAAGAAATGGCGCCTGAAGCTACAGATTATGAAGCATCAAAGTATCCCCCAGATATAACTGAGGCAAAACAAAAGTTAATTAATTCAATTGATCAATTTAATCCCAACCAAAAGCTTAAAGATGTAAGTACCATAGTGCCTGGATATTTTGAACTTTCAGCAACTCCTTCCCCAAATAGTCCTTATTCTCATTCTTCCGTGGAGACTAAAAACATTTTCAGCACGAACTTTTATGCTTCAATAAGATTTGCGGCTGTTGAGAATGTTCAGACAATGGACTTCATGGGTAGGAATATTTGGGTTTGTATTAACCCGAGTTGGGATTCATTTCTGATATGGGAATCAGAACAGTCGCAAACTGTTTGGAAACCAATACGAGTAGGAAAAAACCCAGTTTTTAATACTGTGGCTATTCATCAAAAAGGGAGGAATGTCTCTATATTCATAAATAATAATTACGTGGATAGTTTCAAAAAACTCGGATCACCCAAGCCAGGGCCAATCAGTATTGCTCTCAAAGCTAACAAAAAACATGGGGGAAAAATGTTCTTTCGAGATGTTTCTGTGTGGGACTTTAGTGCCCCATGATTCTTATGAGCATGCCGATTATATGCTAACATCGGCGTTGAGCAGACGCCGAGAAAATAGTGCCTTAAACGAAAAGCTGCAGGCGGCGCTGCTCACGCCGGGCGTTATACGCCTAAGTGAACTCATGAGTAGGAAATAGCCGATTTTAAAAATGATATTTTGGAAAGACATTTTTGCCCGCATGAAACGAAAACTTTCTTATAAAGACCTAATGCAGATTCTTGCCCAAACCTGCCACCCATTCCTGAACAAACCTGCCACTGATTCCTGGTGAAACCTGCCACCCATTCCTGAGGAAAGTTTACCACTTTTCAG
>JAUVXT010000247.1 GCA_030603465.1 Deltaproteobacteria bacterium | reverse complement strand
CAGTCGGGACGACCCTGCTCCACAACTGATGATTGATCTCATTGTATCCTCCACAGATACATCTACCGGATGAACATAATCCCTATGCAGGTGGTAAATGCTCCCCGAGGTTGGGTTGGGTCCCGTGGGGACAAAAACGGTATAGCTGCCATCAACGTGTTCATCGGTAATGAAGGCTGAGACAAGGGTGTCATTCCCGAATATTCGGGCAAGAGCTACCGAAGAAAAGGGAGACTTTTTCTTTCCTATGAACTGGGATACAGTTTCTTTGATCAACGAGAACCCCGGGAATATCACCAGAACCCTCGACTCCAGAAGCGAGTAGAGCCATTTGCCAAGCCTTGTCCGCACGATGGCGCCAACAACGAAGCAAGCCATAATCAAAAGCATAATCACCAGAACGTCCGCCACGACACCTTGCAGAGGGGACTTAGTCATCAGGAACGTTGTGAGGGGATTTATCGCTTTTCGGACCAATCCGAATAACCAATTCAAGACAAACAGGAATATTGCTGATGGCAGAATGACCAGGATACCGCCGACAAGAGTGCTCTTGAAAAATTCGCTTGCTCGTTTCATTCTTTAAATTTCCTCCTATATTGTTTGTAAGGGCCAACCAAGTTCTTCAGCCGCAGCGATCAGCTGTCGGCCGAAAGAGCAAGGTTAGATTTGTTTTTCCATTATCAGCGAATATGAGTCAAGAGCAGCCTTGACCCTTGCTTTTTTTGTGAGCGGCGTAACCTGTGATCAATAGAATTTGTGCTGCTCTCAGGCAACATCAAGTTGGAGGTGTTTGCCTATCGCTTGAGCATAATTTACCAATGTAGAGAGGCGGATGTCTTCTGCGTGGTTTTCAATCCGAGAGATGGCAGATTTCTTGGTGCGCAATTTCTTAGCCACCTGTTCCTGGGTGAAACCAGCTTCAATACGAGCCTGTTTCAGGAGGATACCAATCTTGAATTGTTCATATCCTTTGTCAAAATCTTTTGCAAATTGGGGGCTCTTCTTCTTTCTTGTTTCAATATATTTATCCAGATCGTCCACTTTCTATTTACCTCCTGCTCAAATATTCTTTCTTCCGCTTTTCTGCCAGCTTAATCTCCTCTAAGGGAATTTTCCGGCTCTTCTTTTGGAAGGAGTTGGTCAGTATGATTAGCTCTCGATCATGAAAAAAGCCAAGAAGACGGAAGGTATTTCTTCCCACATCAACTCTGACTTCCCAAATATCGTTTGTCTTGACCAGTTTCTTGAAGTATTTAGATGAAACCTGATCAATCTCTCGAATCAATTTCAATACCCATGCTATCTTGGTCGCCTGTGTGTCTGTCAGACTATCCTAGTGCTCCTTAACGGGACATTTGCCTGACGCAGTCCGATAGAATGAGATTGTTTTCATGATTATAAAGTAAACAAATATGTGAACATTGTCAAGGCCCTAATTTTTAAACCAGACAGCGAATGGCTGAGTTGAGCGGCGAGCGCTAAATCAGTTGCTTACAGAGGGGCCTGGTAACTCAATCCTTATAATTACAGGGATTTTAGAACATTATATGTTTCCTCATCCAGTTCTATGGCTCCCTGTTCGATGCACTTCTTTCGATTCTCTTCTCCCCTTTCACCGGGAATGAAGATATTCTCATGCCCTTCTGCAAGGCGGGATGATTTTATGTCGGATACGAACTGTTGTACCCGCGAATGAAAATCATCAGAACTGACACCAAACATCGATGGAGATAAAAAGAAACAGAGGGCTCCCCTCTGCGAAAGATCACCGGACAGGCCGACATTAACTCCCAGGAAGGAGCCGGTTAGAATCTCCAGCATAAATGCAAGCCCGTACCCCTTATAACCGCCGAATGGAAGAATTGTATTTACCTTCGAGGGATCGGTCGTAGATTTTCCATCCTTATCGACTCCCCATGTGGGGGGGATATCCATGCCGAGCTTTTGAGCCAGAGAGATGAAGAAGAAGGCCCTTTCCGATGAAGCCATATCGAGTATGATCGGTTCATGGAGCGTGGGGATTCCTATGCCAATGGGATTCGTAGACATGACTGCATCAGACCCCCCGTAAGGCGCCATGAAAGCCTTTCCGCCATATTCAAAGACCAGGGAGATCATTCCCTTCCTGGCGGCTCTCCAGGCAACGGTCCCCGGAGTCGCAAATCTTTTAATATTTTTCATTCCCGCGACGGCTATACCAAATTCTTGACAGACAGATTCAGCCCAATCAACTGCTCTGTATGCCACCAGGTGTCCTATATCGCCGTTACCGTCGAAAAGTATGACGGGCCCGCGTTCGGAGCTGACAGATGAGATACCCCTGTTTTGTGCGTCATTTACGACCATAGAAAACGATGCGAGACCGTGAGATGGTTTTCCTCTCAGTTCCGCGTCAATATAATCGTCGGTAATAATTGCCGCTTCTTCAACATAAAGGCCTGCTTTCTTCAAGGCAACCTGACAGAGGTTTTTTAATTCTTCGATATCTACTTTCATAATATTACCCCTTTTCGGAAATAAGTGTTGAGGGTTAAAAAACATATAAAAATGTGCATTTTATGGGAATAAAAGGAACGCCGCTCACAACGGATGTATCTGTGAGCGGCGCAATTTGTGATCAATAGAATCTGTCTGTTAATTGGCGCTTATTTCTATCTTCCTGGCCTCTGTTCCTTCTGCCTTCGGCAGTGTAAGGGTCAGAACACCATCTTTATAGCTCGCACCGACTTTATCTTCTTCCACTTTTTCAGGGACTACGAAGCTTCGATGGAAGGAACCGTAATATCTCTCAACGCGATGGATATTATCTCCATTCGCTTCCTTCTCACGCTTCTTCTCACCCTTTATCTCCAGAACACCGTCAGAAAGGGTTACTTCCAGATCCTTTGACTCTATACCGGGGAGCTCTGCGCTTACCACATATTCCTTATCATTCTCCGAAATGTCGAAGGCAGGTACCCAGTTTCCCCCATTACTTAAAATGTTTGGAACTTCTATGTCATCGAAAAAGCGATCGAATAAATCCCTTGTGGGGAACATCGAACTCCTTCTCGGAATAAGCTGTAACATTCTTGTCATTTTATATAATCCTCCTTTTGGATTGTTTTCTCTATTTCCTTTACTAATAAATTAAGCACTGTTTTTACGCAGTCAAGGCCTGATGGAACCTTTCACGAAGAACTCAACTTGAAAACCGACAAGATATTCGGCACCGGGGGAGTACTATACGTATGTCTTTTTAAATCAGGAATTCCAATGAAGGATGATATATTCTCAATATCAATACGCTGATGGCAGGTTTATTACTTTGCGATAATGATCCTGGCGTCACTGGAGCTGGCCTGATAAACCCTTGTAATCCTGTGTGGCTGATATATCCGGACTTCTAACGTTTTTTCATCGATGATTTCTAGATCACAAACAACCCCGTGTCCGTTACACCGTCCGCAATACTGCCTGGCGTCGGATTCTTTAATCAAGTGTCCCAAAGCCACTCCAATAAACAGAACGGCCACAGTATAGGCTATTATCGATACCTTTTTCATAGAAACCTCCCTCAAAATGCTTTTCGTGAAAATTATTTACCAGGGTTATGATTTTTTACAGCACCTTAAGGAAAAGTAATATATCATTTTGAATCACTACCGTCCCAACGTTACTCGAATAAATTCAACTGGTTAGAAGGGGCAGGGGTTGGATTTGAGTAATCGTTATTTGTAAGTACTTGTAAAATTAGTTCTTTTTCAAAAAGCGTGACGCTCAAAACCTGTAAAATAGTGTAGAGACTTTGATCCAGTTTCAGATCCTTCTTGATGATAGCTACCGGAACATATACGGAAATTGCAATCCGGATCTGTGTCTTTATCGCATTCTCAGAGGTACCGTAAAAGGCCTTGATTCTCAGATGTTGTTTGATCCATTTGAAAAAGAGC
>JAUVXT010000111.1 GCA_030603465.1 Deltaproteobacteria bacterium | reverse complement strand
AAGTTCCTTGATTTTTGATAACGCAGGGTAGATTCTCAATGATACATTTTCTAAATCATTACAGAGCTCTCTTGCAATCTGAGATACCGATTTAAACCGCCGGATATTATACTTTATTATTTCTTTTGTCAATCCTAAATTTAGTTTTTCATATATCTCTTTCGTAGAAATTTCGAAATCGGGATTTATGAGGACAAACCACATGGCGGGAATATCCCGTACTTTTTGAACGTGATCCCCTATGCCCGAGACCCATGCGGTTCGGGAAAGGACAAAAAAGGGGACGTCGGCTCCAATTTTCGCGCCTATTTTCATCAGTTCTTCAGGATTGTAATTGAGGCCGATCATCTCGTTTAATGTAACGAGAGCCGTTGCGGCATTTGAACTTCCCCCCCCTAACCCTGCTGCTACAGGTATCATCTTCCTGATTTTGATATTTACACCTTGAGGATAGGATGCGTGAGTGAAAAGGGCCTCGACCGCTTTATAAACTATGTTGCCTCTGCCCTCGGGAAGGGTGCTGCCGGGGCATTGAACCACTATGTCTTCATCGGTGAGACTAAACTCCATTTCGTCACAGAGGCTTATTTTCTGTATCAGACTGAGGATGTCGTGATAGCCATCTTCCCTTTTTCTCAGCACCCGAAGGATTAGATTTACCTTGGCAGGCGACTTTTTTGTTATCACGACTTCCCCGATTCCTTCACGTATCTCATCCTTAGTTCGTAAAGGATACCATCCAGAAGTTTTTCTTCATCATCATCCAGGTTACCCGATGTCTTTTTTTTCATCATATCCAGTATGTCTATCGTCTGCTTTACCGCGGGAAGGTTACGTTCTTTTTTCTTTGATACAGGATCGGCGATGTCACCGAACTGAAACAGGGCAGAGGTATGGAGAGATAAAACAAAGCTCGGAAAATTCATTTCCGGCAGCGTATATTCCTCTGTTCTCTCTTTGGTTTCCGGTTTTTCCCTCTGTTCTTTCTTCTCCGCCTCCTCCTCTTTCAGTATATCTTCGCGTACCTCTCCTCCATCATCGAAGATCCTTTTATCCTTGATTACAAATCCTTTTTCATCGATATCCTCGGGCATATTGTCCTCCTGGTCATAGAGTTTTGCAGGCCTTGAACTGAACAGCGAGCGCATTCCCCGCTGCTTGCGGCGTGGTTAGCGGGCGAACAAAAAATAATAATTTTCCTTAACAGCTTCGCTACCCCAACACGTCGGGATTATAATGGAAAGTAACTTGTTGTGTAGCGTGGGGCCTCTGTGCCCCACAGATATGTTGCCCGCGGGGCAACGCTACGACACATTTGCAAATTTAAGTTCCTTGAAAGTCGGAGATTCCCCGCAACTTGTTGCGGGGAGCTTCAATGTTCAAGACCATTTTTAAAAGGTGTATGCTATCTTCCTAGCATAAATAGCTATGAATGTCCAAGACACACAGGCAGTCATTTGGTAGTTAAAATTGCCTCATTTCCTTTAATCTGGCAATCCTTTTTTCCATGGGTGGATGAGTGCTAAAGAGGCTTGTCATGGACCTTCCGGTAAGTGGATTTACGATAAACATGTGCGCCGTTGATGGATTGGCATCCATGGGAATAGCCTGTGAGGCCTGAGACAGTTTCCCCAGGGCGCTGGCAAGGCCGTAAGGTTTCCCGGATATGCGAGAACCACCTTCATCGGCAAGATATTCCCGTGAACGGGAGATGGCCATCTGTATCAACATTGCCGCGATGGGGGCAAGTATGGCCATTATGATAAGTCCGAAGATTCCGCCGCTTTCATCATCATCCCTGTTCCCCACGCCGAAGATTGCAGCCCACTTTGCCATACTTGCAAGCATCATGACCGCTCCCGCTATCGTTGCCGCAATGGAACCGATCAACATATCTCGGTTTTTTATGTGGGTCAGTTCATGGGCAATGACCCCTTCCAACTCATCGCTGTTCAACAGTCTCAAAATACCCTCCGTGACTGCGACGACTGCGTGTTTTTCATTTCTTCCCGTTGCGAAGGCGTTGGGCGTGTCGCCGGGGACAATATATATCCTGGGCATGGGAAGGCCCGCCCTCAGGGCCAGCGTTTTCACGATGGTGTATAATTCGGGGGCCTGACTCTCAGAGACTTCGGTGGCCCGATACATGGACAGGACGATTTTGTCTGAGAACCAGTAACTTCCGAAATTCATGACCAGGGCGAAAAAGAAGGCGATAACGACCCCCTGTTGTCCGCCGAAATATCCGCCGATGAGCATCAAGAGCCCCGTCAGGGCGCCAAGCAGAATGCCCGTCTTCAATGTATTCATATGTATGTCCCCTCTTATTTTTTTGTAAAGACCACGTTGCCCTTTTCGTCTATGCCGGCCACGATGTGGTCATCCTCGCGAAAGGCGCCTTCAAGCATCTTTGTTGCCAGGCTGTTTTCTATGATCTTCTGAAGTGTTCTCTTCAGAGGTCTGGCTCCGTACGTGGGGCTGTAGCCCGCCTTGGACAGGTAAGTTTTTGCCTCATCAGTCAATTCGAGGTAGATCTTTCTGTCCTGTAATCTTTTTTGGATTCGCCTTATCTGAATATCGATTATCTGATCTATGTCTGTTATAGTGAGAGAGCGGAAGTTGATTATATCATCAATCCTGTTAAGAAATTCCGGCTTGAAAGTGGCTCTCAAGGTCTCGGCGGTTCGCTTCTGTCTCTCTTCTTCACCCAGCGAAAAATCCTGTATCCACTGGCCGCCGATGTTTGACGTCATGATGACGATGGTGTTTTTGCAATCCACGGTACGGCCATGACCATCCGTCAGTCTTCCGTCGTCCAGAATCTGAAGCAGGATATTAAACACATCCTGATGGGCCTTTTCTATTTCGTCGAAGAGCAATACCGAATATGGCTTCCTTCTTACGGCCTCTGTGAGGTAACCACCCTCTTCGTATCCTACATATCCGGGAGGGGCTCCTATCAATCTGGAGACGGAATGCTTCTCCATGAATTCAGACATGTCGATTCTGACCATGGCCTGCTCATCATCAAAGATAAATTCGGCCAATGCCTTGGCCAGCTCTGTTTTTCCCACACCGGTGGGACCCATGAATATGAATGATCCTATTGGGCGGTTGGGGTCTTGAAGGCCTGACCGGGCCCTTCTTAATGCGTTTGAAACGGCGCTGATTGCCTCTTCCTGCCCGATTACTCTTTGTTTGAGCCTCTCCTCCATATGGAGCAGTTTTTCGATGTCGCTTTCCATCATCCTGGCAACGGGAATTCCCGTCCATTTTGCCACAACTTCGGCGACATCCTCATCGTCAACCTCTTCTTTTAGCATCTTTTTATCCGCCTGCGATTTGGCAAGGGTGTCAACTTTTCCTTTCAGTTTTTTCCCCAGTTCCACCAGTGCTCCATAGCGAATCTCCGCTGCCCTGGCCAAGTCTCCATCCCTCTGGGCATTTTGCTCCGCTGTCTTGAGCTCTTCCATCTTTTCCTTTATTGCCTGTATCTCTTTGATGGCCTCTTTTTCGCTGGACCAGTGGATCTTCATTTTATCTCTGGATTCCTTGAGTTCCCCCAGCTCTTTTTCTATTTTAGCAGTTCTGTCCTTTGATGTCTTATCGGTCTCCTTTTTCAAAGATTCACGCTCGATCTCGAGTTGCATGATTTTTCTTTCCACGGCGTCAATCTCGGCCGGCAGGCTGTCCAGTTCAATCCTGAGACGGGAAGCGGCTTCATCGACCAGGTCTACCGCCTTGTCGGGTAGAAATCTGTCGCTGATATAGCGATTGGAAAGGGTGGCCGCAGCAATAATAGCGGAATCTTTTATCCTGACGCCATGATGTATCTCATACCGCTCTTTTAACCCCCTCAGTATTGCTATGGTGTCTTCCACAGTGGGTTCCCGGACGATAATGGGTTGAAATCGCCGTTCAAGCGCCGCATCTTTTTCGATATACTTTCTATATTCATTCAGTGTGGTTGCTCCCACGCATCGAAGCTCACCCCTCGCCAACGCCGGTTTCAGCATGTTTGAGGCGTCGACGGACCCCTCTGCCGCCCCCGCGCCGACCATTGTATGCATCTCATCGATAAACAGAATGATTTCACCGCTGGTCTCGGTAACCTCTTTCAGAACGGCCTTGAGCCGGTCCTCAAATTCACCGCGGTATTTCGCGCCTGCCACGAGTGAGCTGATGTCGAGGGCCACCACCCGTTTCCCCTTCAGGTTGTCGGGGACATCACCGTTTACTATCCGTTGCGCGAGACCTTCAGCGATAGCTGTTTTGCCAACGCCCGGTTCCCCTATGAGTACGGGGTTGTTTTTCTTCCGCCTGGAGAGGACCTGCATTATTCTCCGTATCTCATCGTCTCTTCCGATGACCGGGTCAAAACCCCCTTTACGTGCTATTTCGTTGAAATCCATGGTATAGCGTTTCAACGTTTGGTATTTGTCTTCCGGGTTAGGATCGGTGATACGCTGATTCCCCCGGATTGATACCAGGGTCTTAAAGATGTTGTCCTTGGTGATACCCGACTTCTGAAGTATCTGACTTGCATGGCCTCCCTTTTTACCGGCAATCGCGATGAGGACATGTTCCGCGCTCACGTACTCGTCTTTGAGCCGGGCCGCCTCGGTGAAGGCCGCATCGGCGACACTCTTCAGCCGCGATGTTATATATCTTTGATCAGAGCCTCCCCCGGAAACCCTGGGCATTCCGTCGAGGGCCCTTTCAACCTCATGTTCCAGCTTTTGTGCATCGGCGCCAAGCTTTTTTACGATTTCGAGCACAATTCCCTCAGGTTGCCTGAGGAGGACACGCAACATATGTTCCACATCAATACCCTGGTGGCCGTAGCTATTTGCCAGTGCTTCGGCCTCCTGAAAAGCCTCCTGAAGTTTTACGGTAAATTTATCAAACCTCATAGTGCCGTCCTATTCTACAACTTTCTCAATATCCACGAATATCTTACCCTTTTTAAATATCCTTACATCACCCGAAGATTCTGACACAGCTATGGCGATGGCATTTGTAACCCCTGTTATGCCGGCTGCGGCAATGTGCCTGCTTCCCAGGCCTTTCGGAAAATCCTTGCTTTCCAGGGCGGCGCTGAGATGCCTTCCCGCCGATACCAGGACGCCATCTTCTTTGACGATAAATGCCCCGTCCAGCGCTGAGAATTCTTTAATCGTCTCACGGAGATTCTGATCCAGAATATTCCGCTCCTCCTCTTTATATCCCATAAAAGGGTTGATTATCATCTGTCTCGAAAGTTGAAGCACCTTTTCATGGTCTCCAATGACGAAAATGGTTCCTACCGAGCGACCCTCTCTCCCCTGTTCGGCCAGTTCCAGGGAGATATTCAACATTGTATCAAAGACCTCGGGGTATATCCCTTCAAAGGTATCCGAGATGTCTTCAGATGTCAGGATTTCAAACTCTCTGTCGACATCGATGACGAACATGCTGTCTATATATCCGAACTTGGGAATTCCTGTGAGACAAACCAGCTTATCCCCCTTCCCGAAGAGACCTGCCGCTATTCCTTTTGTTATAGCGATCTTTACCTGACTCAGTCGTGTCACGCTTACATCGGGAATATTGATAATTTCCTTGAAATAATTTAAATTTTGTGATTTATTTCTCGATCCCCTTGTTACAAGTATGGTATCGAAGCATGTTTCATCGTTCTCTTTAATTGGAATATCCTGCGCGACTTCACCGTAGAGCAGTATCGCCTTGGCGTTTATCTCATTTGCAAATTTACATGCGAATTCGATGATCGACTTGTTGGAAGAATTCATAGGATCCTCCTCTTGAAGGTGTTTAAAGTTTTGGCGTTTTATGTCCATAAGTTAATCATAAAGCATGTCGATGTCAAGGTTATAAGGGGAGAACAAAAAAGACCAAATGAGACTTGACTGTTGGATATAAGATACTTATATTAATATTCAAATAAAGATTGGCAAGTCTCTAAAGGGGTTAAAAATGAACCTGCCTGCTGTTACCAGCACATTAGATCTTTATATGGCGGAAATAAACCAATTTGCCATTCTGTCTGCTGAAGAAGAATTCAGACTGGCTGTGCGGTTTAAAAAATATAACGATATGGAAGCGGCCGAGAAGCTGGTTACCTCAAACCTGCGATTTGTGGTGAAGATTGCCCACGAGTATAAGAAATACGGGGTTAAACTTATTGACCTTGTCCAGGAGGGAAATATCGGCCTCATGCATGCCGTCAAGAAATTCGATCCCTATAAGGGGTTCAGGCTGATATCTTATGCAGTATGGTGGATACGAGCCTATATGCATAATTATATTATCAAATCGTGGAGTCTCGTAAAGATCGGCACCACTCAGGCCCAGAGGAGGCTCTTTTTCAAGCTCAATCAGGTGAAAAAGAAGCTCGAGGGACTTTCTCGAAAAGATTCTGCCTTTAAGGAGGCCGCCGAACTTCTCAATGTCAAGGAGAGCGATATAGCGGAAATGGACCTCCGCCTGAATAACAGGGATGTCTCCCTTGATGCCTCTATGGATGATACCGGCGAATCGATGTATGTCGATCAGTTGGTCGACCAAAGTGAAAGCCAGGAAGAAACGCTGATCAAGAAGGAAGAGAAGGCCCTTGTCAAGAAGAGTATAGCGGGAGCCCTCACGAAGCTTAATGAGAGGGAAAGCTATATAGTAAAACACCGGCTCATGGTGGATAAGCCTGAAACTCTTCAAAGGATAGGCGACAGATTTAACATAACAAGGGAACGGGCCAGGCAGATTGAAAAAGAGGCGTTGAAAAAACTGAGAACAGCCATACCCTATATTGAGCGTGAACCCGAGTTGACACAGGGTTAATAATCTTCCGGTCCCCATGCGGGGTTTTCGAATCGGGTGTATTGTTCCTGAAAGACAAGCCGGGCCATTCCTGTGGGACCGTTTCTCTGTTTTCCTACGATGACTTCCGCGAACCCTTTTTCCGGATTATCTTCCGATTTGTTGTACACTTCATCTCTATAGATAAATAAAATAACGTCCGCATCCTGTTCGATTGCCCCCGATTCCCTCAGATCCGCCAACTGGGGGCGTTTATCTGATCGCGCTTCAACCTGACGATTTAACTGCGACAGGGCCATCACGGGAACCCTCAGTTCCTTGGCCAGTGCCTTGAGTGAACGGCTTATCTCGGATATTTCCTGTTCCCTCGGCGCGAAAGCATCCCTCCCCCTCATCAATTGAAGATAATCGAGTATTACCAGGCCGAGACCTTTTTCCGCCTTCAGCCGCCTTGTTTTTGCCTTCATTTCCAGAACGGAGATAGCGGGAGTGTCGTCTATAAAAATGGGAGCTTCTGAAAGTTTGCCCGCCGCGGTGGTCAGCTTTGGCCAATCCGTCTCCCCCAGCCAGCCTTTCCTCAGTTTCTGGGAATCTACTCTTCCTTCCGACGAAAGCAAACGGAATGCAAGTTGTTCCTTGGCCATTTCCAGAGAAAAGATAGCCACGGGGACATTATTTACGATAGCGGCATGCTCTGCAATATTGATTGCCAAGGCGGTCTTCCCCATGCTGGGGCGACCCGCCACGATTATAAGGTCCGACTTCTGCAGGCCCGATGTTAATTCGTCTATCTTTTTGAATCCCGTTGAAACGCCTGTTATGAGCGCCTTTTTCTCAAATAGTTTCTCAATAGTTCTGAAACTGTCCTTTATTATCTCCTTGATGGGGTAAAAGGTGGGTTTTATCTTGTTTTCGGATATCTCGAATATGGCGTGTTCCGCTTCGTCAAGAACGTTATCGATATCGGTGCTCGAGTTGTAGCTCTCGTTTAGTATCTCGGTGGCGGCGCCTATCAGTCTTCTTAATATAGATTTTTCCTTAACGATCTTTGAATAGTAGGCTATGTTGGCGGCAGATGGCACACTGTCAACGAGAGAAGCAAGATATGCCTCCCCCCC
>JAUVXT010000092.1 GCA_030603465.1 Deltaproteobacteria bacterium | reverse complement strand
ATTGAAGTAACGGGTGTGAACGGAAGGATAAAGCGAAGCTACGCCGATGTGCCCACTTGATGGACAAACAAAAAAAGAATATCTGTTTTTGTAATGGAGAGGTGTATTTTTTACTTGACCTCACCTTGAATGGGTGACCCCATTCACCTCTCGCCCCCGGAATTCCTGACCTATGAGATGTTACCATCTTTATCCAGGCTATATGTTGTATTTCCGCTTGAGTGGACAAACGTCGCGGCTAAACCACCAATCGTACCGTCACTGACTGCAACCGTCACACCAGGGGATGCGCTAAATCCCGTTAAGTTGCTCCCGGTTGCATCTACCGTTGCAGTAGAATCATCGGAAAAAAAGAGCTGGGCAGCAGTGTAAAAGTTTTTAGCATCGGCATTTGCCGATGCGTCATAACCCCTTGCCCTGTACGCTGAAAACTGCGGAATGGCGATGGCCGCCAGTATACCGATAATCGCGATGACGATCATCAGCTCGATCAATGTAAAACCCTTCTCTCCCCTTTTTCTGTTCATTTTTGTCAGCATATTCTCTCTCCTTTTCTTTTTAATGAATGCTTAAAACTTTGTTAAATATACAGCAATTAATGTACCATTTTGGTCATTCGGGAATTATGGCAATATTTTTGACCTGTTAGAAAAATTTTCCTGAAGTTTCCCCTTTTCTTTTTCTTTGAATTGTCTGATTTTGATATATTAATATATGATTTTCATATATTGCGGTAACAGTGGAGCATCGAATCGACCTTATCTGATATCCAGCTTATCCAGTCTGTATTGTAAGGAGGCCCAACTTACATTGAGAAGCTTCGCGGCCTTTTTCTGCGAACCATTTGCCTTATCGAGCGCCCTCTTTATCAACGTCTTTTCTATCTTTGCCATTTCCTCATTGAGGCTGATCCCCTCTTCAGGGATATCTATTTTAAATTCATCCTGCACGTCGCTGTCGTCTTTCCCCGGTATCACCAGATTTTCGGGCAGAATGATATTGGTGCTCTCCATAGCGACACTTCTCTCTATGATATTCTCCAGTTCCCTCACGTTCCCGGGAAAAGGATATTTCATAAGAAGTTCCAGGGCATATATGGATATCTTTCTGATCTCTTTTTCAAATTTTTTAGAATACTTTTCAATAAAGTGCTCGACCAGTAAAGGTATGTCCTCCTTTCTTTCTCTCAGTGGAGTAATCTTTACGGGGATTACATTGAGCCGGTAGTAAAGATCTTCCCTGAAGCTTCCCTTTTTCACCTTCTCTTCAAGATTCCGGTTAGTGGCGGATATTATCCTTACGTCTACCTTTATATCTTCCGATCCGCCTATTCTTCTGAATGTCTTTTCCTGAACAGCCCTCAAAAGTTTAACCTGAAGCAGTTGGGGCAGATCTCCAATTTCATCGAGAAACACAACTCCACCATCGGCAACCTCAAAAAGACCCGGCTTATCCGCAGAGGCGCCGCTGAAAGAACCCTTCATATATCCGAACAATTCGCTTTCCAGTAGATTTTCGGGAATACCGCCACAGTTTATCACCACAAAGGGCTCATCTTTCCTCTGACTGTTTTGATGAATCGCGTCCGCCACCAGTTCCTTTCCCGTGCCGCTCTCGCCGAGAATAAGGACATTGGCCGGCGTGACCGCCACCTTTTTTATAAGACCGTAAATCTTCAGCATTTCAGCGCTCTTCCCTATCATACTTCCAAAGGAATAGGATTTCTTTACAGTCTTAATAAAGAGGGCGTCGTCCTCTTTTACGCCCTTTTTGCTGAGCGCGTCTTTAACCGCCGATTTGAGATCTTCGACATCGAAATTTTTTTCCAGGTAATCATGGGCCCCTTCCTGCATCGCCGCTATTGCTGTCTCTCCCGATGCATATGCGGTTATTAATATCACCATGGTTTCGGGAGATATCTCCTTTATATTTTTCAGAAGGTCGATCCCGCCAACCTTAGGCATCTTCAGATCGGTAATAACGAGATCGAACTTTTGTCTTTTGCATAAACCTGTCGCCGCCTTACCGTTGGCGGCGGAGACAACCTCATACCCTTCCCTGTCCAATAAAATCTCAAGGAATTCTCTCATGCTTCTATCATCGTCAACAACCAGTATCCTGGACACTTATAACCTCCCTCCGATTCCCCACTGCTCAGTTCATATAGACATAATCTCGAAGCCTTCATCCGCGAAATGCCTGTCAAAACAGAAGACCCCGGCAATTTGGCGTTGTCGCATGGCAACGAAACTTACGCAGTCCACAAGGCTTAACCGTCTTTTACCCAGGCTTAGCCAGAGTTCAAAAGCCAGACGATGCAAATATTCGTCAGTCCACACAACCTCCGCTACACCCAGAATATCCCTGTACCAAAGGCTTGAGGCGTCAAAACCAAGCCGGTTCTGCAAGAGGGCCACAGTTTCCAGCGCAACATAGTTGGTGGTCAGAAGGCGAAAGTTCTCTTCTATTAAAGAAATCCACAAGGCCGCCGCTTCCGCATGATGTTTGTCGGAACTATCCATAAGAGCATAGAATGCCGACGTATCCACGAACGCCGCATTATTTGTTGTCATGGCGATCCCCTGTTTCGTAAGCATCTGTCAGATAGTCATCGTGCCGTTCGGAGATGTCGGGGGATCCGGAAGCAAAACGCCCGACGGCGGCCAGCGCTCTCTTTTTGAGGGAATTCCGCTCCCCGCGAATACGATAAAAGTTAATGCTGTCCCGTATCAGCTGGGAAATGGACACCCCCCTTTCCTTTGCCGAGGCCTTTAACCACTCCGCCTGTTGATCTTCAATTTGAATCTGTGTACGTATCACAATAGATACCTCCATGATTACAATAGTTGCACATCATGATAACATCGATGCGCAGACACGTCAAGAACAAAACCATGTCCAATCCACCGTTCCGGATCGGAGTCCGGGGGATGACGGCCAAGCCGGAATCCGGTCTTTTAAATTCCTTTTATAACCGTAAAGTGGCGCAGCGGAGCTTTTTACGAAGCTATTAATCCTCTATTTTTCTCGGCAAGAGAATTGTGCATGTTGTTCCTTTATTCAATTCACTCTCTATCCTGAATTCACCTCTGTGAATCTCAACGATCCTGTTTACTATGGCAAGTCCCAGACCGGTGCCCCTCTCCTTCGTTGTATAAAATGGCTCCAATACCTTTCCCATATCCTCTTTCCCTATCCCGCAACCCGTGTCCGATATGGAGACTTTCAAAAATTTATTCCCATCGCTTTTATTAACCATCCGGGTACTTATTTTCAGTTTGCCCCCTTCCGGCATCGACTGCAGGGCGTTCAATATAATGTTCCAGAATATCTGCCTGATCTCTGTTTTGCTTCCATATACATCGTTTCTGACCGATATGTCCCTTTCTATTTCTATATTTTCGGTCCAGTCAGGCCCGAAGCGGATAGACTCTATTATGTCGTCGAATATCTCCCCTATTTTGATGCGTGAACGGTTTTCTGAACTGGATCGTGCCAGAAAGAGAAAATTATTCGCCAGATCTTCCAGCTGATCCTTGCCTCTAAGTATGATGTTCATCAGTTGCCTGTCTGTTTTATCCAATTTCAGATCCTTTAGCAATAGCTGAATCGAGCCCCCTATCGATACCAGAGGCGTCCTCAACTCATGCGCCAGCGCCGATGCCATCTCTCCGATAAATGCGAGCTTTTTGCTTTTCTCAACTTCTCTTTCCATGTTTCTGACAGAAGTAAGGTCTTGAAATATATATATGTTCCCGATGTTTTTTCCTCCGGGATCGATCAACGGGAATACGGAAAAACCCAATATCTTATTCTCGTCATCCTGACGCGATAGGGTCAATTCGAATCTGTCCAGTATCCCGTCCTTTTTTTTCATCACTTCAAACATATTGGGGAAAACAGCTTCGATCTTTTTACCCTTTATTTTATCGAACAAATAACCCGATATTTCCTCGGCCGCCCTGTTTAAGGATCTGATTCTCCCGGCGCGATCAGCCGTCATAATCCCCGAACCGACTGATTCAATGATGCTCCGATGGAGTAAATCGAGTTGTTCAAACGCGCTTTCCCGTTCCGAAAGAAGTACCCTGGCCCTTCTTTCCTGCCGGATCACAAAGTTTGATAATACGGCGATAATATAAAATGAGGCTATATGGGCAAAGATCCGTGAAAACACATATCCGGGACCGGATACGTACACATGGGGTACGCTGTATATGGGTTGAATAACGCGATAGAACTCCAGATCGAGGAGGAGACCATACATAATACTGCTGAAGGAAGCGATCAGTATTACCCCCTTCCCTCCCAGAAAGAGCGCGGAATATATTATAATCAACGGGTACAGCGTGGGATATATACTTTCAACTCCTCCCGTCGCATATACAAGGGCGGTAATCAAGATAACGTCAAAAACGCATTGAATATATATATTAATAGATAATTCACTGATATTCTTTAAAAGAAATACATATAAAATAGAGAGGAGGTATGTTATTCCTATTATCGCGTAGATTGAATGAAGGGATGTCTGAGGAAGCGGCTCTACTCCTCTAAACTGGATTATTGCGGCAATGCCGAGGAAGAAGGAGACGGTTATAACCCTGTAAAACATTAACCATCGCAGTCTCTTGATCTGCATTTCGTCCTGTACTAACTCGCTGCTCATCGAATTGATTGCCTCCAGTTCGTAAAATAAACCACAACTGGAAGATTTATGCAACAACCCATAATTCCATTACTTATTTTTCTCATTTCCGGTCTTCTTACCGGATACCTGATTGAAATCCCCGGTTTCATCGCAATCTTACTTTCTCTGGCCTCTTTGACCGGCCTCCTCTTCTCACTCGTCAAAAAGAGGAAGGTTTATATTTTCTCATTTATCATCTTATCATTATTCTTTTTTGGAATCCTGAATATTAATTTTTATCTCCACCCAAAGCCCGCCGGGAAAAACATTTCTCAATTCACAGATAAAGAAAAAGTCACTATCGAGGGCGTTATTTGCAAAAACCCTGAAGTATCACCTCATAAAATCGATCTGGTCGTGGCCACAAAGAGAATTATAAACGGGGGCATATACATCCCGACAGATGAAAAGATTCTCCTCTCCGTCCGAATCAAAGACCGCTCCTTCAAATGCGGCGATTACATCAGGGCGAAGGTTTTGTTGAGAGTGCCTCACAACTTCAATAATCCGGGTGGTTTTGACTATAAAAGGTATCTCCTTTTCAGGGGCATACGACTCCGGGGCTCCGTAAACAATCCCACACATATCGTCGTTATCAGAGAAAATACGGGGAATATTCTCAAATCATCCCTTGAAGGATACAGAACGAAACTGCGAAAAATAATACTGGAGCACTCATCATCGCCCGAAAGCAAAATACTGCAGGCCCTCATTCTGGGAGAAAAGAGAGAAATTCCCGGGGAAATTCGTGAAAACTTCAACAGGACAGGCATTTCTCATGTACTTGCCATATCGGGTCTTCATATAGGGATCATAGCCTTTCTATCTTTCATTATTATCAGGTGGATCATGAAAACCTCCGGATACCTCCTCTTGAGATTCAATATAATCAAGGTTTCAGCCCTCTATTCCATAATACCGATAATGAGTTACGCATTGATTGCCGGTTACAGTATCTCCACGATCCGGGCCACAATAATGATTCTCTGCTTTCTTATTGCAATCCTTATTGGAAGAGAACGGGATTTATTGAATACGCTCGCTTTTGCCGCATTTTTAATCCTCGCCTTTAGCCCGGTTTCGCTCTTCGATGTGTCATTCCAGCTTTCATTTATTGCCGTTGCGGCTATTTTAATAATAACGCCGGCTTTAAACTCCCTCCTTCCGAAGTGGAAGATGAATGAAATATCTCGCACGATGAAGATTGTTATACGAATTGTCCTCTTCATTTTTGTAAGTTTCAGCGCGGCAATAGGAACGGCTCCCCTGATAGCCTTTTATTTCAACAGAATCTCAACGATGACACTCTTATCCAATCTCCTTATAATTCCTATAATCGGCTTCATTGTGCTTCCTGTTGGTCTTTTCGCCGCGGCCGTTCTGCCTCTTTCAGCCTATCTGGCCGGCATTCTCATCAAGATATCTTCTTTTTTCATCTGTATTTCCAATTATATAATTGATTATCTGTCACATTTTTCCTTTTCCAGCTTCACCGTCACCAATCCATCCATTCTCGAAGTATTTTTATATTACGCTTTCATCTTTCTGTCGGCGAGACTGATACACTCGCGTAGAGCAAAATTCTCAATATTCCTGGCTGTCATAGCGTTATTCTACGTTGGCATTTTTGCCTATATAAATATAAAGGCAATAAACCCGGGAAAGATTCAGGTTACCTTTATCGACGTGGGCCAGGGCAGTTCGACACTTGTAAGGTTTCCCGGAGGCAAAAATATGCTGATCGACGGCGGCGGATTTTACGGAGAATCCTTTGATGTCGGACGTTACGTCGTGGCGCCCTATCTGTGGCATGAAAGGATAAAACGCGTCGATTTAATAGTCCTGACCCATCCCCATCAGGATCATCTGGCAGGACTTGTCTTCATACTGAAAAACTTCGCGGTAAACGAGGTATGGTCAAACGGTAAAGAGTCTGAAAGTGAATCCTACAAAGAATTTACAAGGGTTATTGCTGAAAGGGGCATACCCCATCGAATCGTAAGCTCCGACACCCCCGAAAAGATAATCGGCGGCGCCACAGTAAGGATAATTCATCCCCCCAAAGCGGGTCCGGAATTTGACACCAACAATAATTCCGTAGTCATGAAGATCGGCTATAATAATATCGGCATTCTGTTACCCGCGGACATAGAAGAACCAGCCGAAAAATTCCTTATGGTTAACGGCGCCGACATGAAAAGCGCCATTCTTCTTGCCCCACACCATGGCGCATATACTGCTGTCACCCCATCTTTCCTCGGCATGGTTCATCCCGAATTTATTGTATCCAGTTGCGGTAAAGACAATTTTTTCGGTTATCCCCGTCAGGAACTACTTAATATATGCGGTAAAATGGGCGTAGAAATATTGAGAACCGACGAAAACGGGGCGGTTTCATTCACAATCGACGGAACGGATATCCGTTATTCATGCTATGTTCCCCGGGAGTCTGTCCGAGAATAGATCTTTATGTCATTTCGACCAAAGGGCCTGCCCTGGCGCGACATCTTTGGGTGATCGCGCTGTCCATGCAAGCCAGGTCCGGGCCAGGGAGAAATCTGAAACCGACGTATGTTCAATACAATCTTACGATTTCTCGCTCCGCTCGAAATGGCAACTGCGGTACGTTCTCGAACAGCGTCCCGGTTTCATTCGGCCACTTGCCCTTTGAACGGATATATGTTAAAAATCTTCCCCTTAAACAGGAGATTTTAATATGTCTAATATTACGGCAGTCCGGGGATTTAAAGATATACTCCCCGAAGAATCGGGAAAATGGCAGCATGTTGAAAAAATAGCGCGACAGGTATTCGCCAACTACGGAATTCATGAGATAAAGATACCCCTTCTGGAAAAGACGGAGCTTTTCAAGAGAGGGATAGGCGAGACAACCGATATCGTGGAAAAGGAGATGTACACCTTCCTCGACCGCGGTGATGAGTACCTTACACTTCGTCCCGAAGCGACGGCATCCGTTATCAGGGCATACCTTGAACACAACATGTATAAGGTTGACCCCATTACGAAACTATTCACAATCGGCCCTATGTTCAGACGTGAACGGCCGCAGAAAGGCAGATTCAGGCAATTTCACCAGATCAACGTGGAATTCATCGGTCAAAAAGACCCGCGCGTGGATAGTGAACTTATCTTCATGCTGGCGCATTTTCTCTCAACGACGGGTCTCACCAACCTGAAACTTGAAATCAATTCCCTGGGATGTCCCGAATGCAGGCCATCCTTCAGAGAAAATATCAAGAATTTTCTTAATGACCGCGAAGGCAGGCTCTGCCCGGACTGTAAAAGACGTCTGGAAACAAATCCCCTGAGAATATTCGACTGTAAGAATGATTCATGCCAGGAATCGATTGCGGAAGCGCCTAGCATACTTGAATATATATGTTCAGATTGCGGCGATCATTTTGAAAGCGTAAAGAGATACCTTGAACTCCTCGGTGTGGAATATACGATAAATACAAGGATGGTTCGCGGCCTTGACTATTACACGCAGACAGCCTTCGAGATTATTACGGAATCCCTGGGTTCCCAGAACGCCATAGCAGGGGGCGGAAGATATGACGGTCTCACGCGGATTCTCGGCGGACCCGATATTCCGGGCATAGGATTCGCCATCGGGCTTGAACGACTGATCTCTCTCGTGCCGGGAAGAGATGAAGATTTCATCCAATTCCCGCACCTCTTTATCGCCGCTCTGGGCCAAAAAGCGCAGGAATTTTCTTTTCCCCTCTGCAATGCTCTGAGAAAAGCGGGAATCAGAACGGAGATGGATTTTTCCGACAGAAGCCTGAAGAGCCAGATGAAGCGCTCCGACAAATTGAACTGTCTTAATACCCTTATTATCGGCGAAAGAGAAATTGACGAGGGGAAGGCCCCCCTGAGAAACATGGCCACAAAAGAGCAAAACAGTATAGATATTCAGTCAATAGAGGGCATAATACAAACCTTGATTAATCTTAAGCAGTAACATCCGGGAAAGGGTAATTTTATTTTGTCAGAATTCATAACGGAAACAAAGAGGACACATTACTGCGGCGATCTCAATGCCGGTCATAGCGGTGAAGAAGTTGTGCTAATGGGATGGGTTGAAAGAAGGAGAGACCTGGGAAACCTGATCTTTGTGAACCTCAGGGACAGAACCGGGGTGGTGCAGGTCGTATTCAACCCTGAAGAAGTGAATCCCGAAATTCACGAGAAGGCCCACAGAATACGCAACGAATTTGTACTTGCCGTTTCCGGCAAGGTCGCGATGCGTCCCGCACAGATGGCCAATCCTTCACTGAAAACGGGAAAAGTTGAAGTGTTGGTTGAGGAACTGGAGATTCTCAATGAATCTGATACGCTCCCCTTTCTTCCCGAATCCGAAACAGATGTATCGGAAAACACACGCCTTACCTATCGATACCTCGATCTGAGGCGAAAAGATATACAACGAAATCTGCTGCTGAGGAGTACAGTTTCCCTCGAGACCAGAAATTACCTTCAAAAAGAGGGCTTTATCGAAATAGAAACGCCCTTCCTGACGAAGAGTACACCCGAAGGCGCCAGAGACTATCTCGTCCCGAGCAGGATAAACCCGGGAAAATTCTATGCCCTGCCCCAGTCTCCCCAGCTTTTCAAGCAGCTCCTCATGATCTCGGGATTCGACAAGTATTTCCAGATCGTGAAATGCTTTCGCGATGAAGACCTTCGCGCCGACCGTCAACCCGAATTCACACAGATAGATATGGAGATGTCCTTCGTCTCTGAAAACGACATCATAGACACAATTGAAG
>JAUVXT010000102.1 GCA_030603465.1 Deltaproteobacteria bacterium | reverse complement strand
ATTGAAGTAACGGGTGTGAACGGAAGGATAAAGCGAAGCTACGCCGATGTGCCCACTTGATGGACAAACAAAAAAAGAATATCTGTTTTTGTAATGGAGAGGTGTATTTTTTACTTGACCTCACCTTGAATGGGTGACCCCTCTTGACCGATATAGGGTCTGCCGCTGATTACCGCTTGTACTGTACTACAGGGTGCCTCTGAAGATAAATCACGCTTATAGAAAGTAAACAAAATGTAGAACATAATCATTTTCAATTAAGGGAAATATTAACAAGAAAATATTGGGAAAAGGACTTTCAAACCAATTAATTCTCATAAGGCAGGCATTGAATATGTTCCGAGCCACTTAAATGACGATTAGACGTCAACTCTATCCCAGGATTAACACGCCGACTGGGTGTTTCCGGGATTTTCAAAAATCCTCTTGATTTTTCGGTGCAAATCAGACATATTGTTACCACTTACCAGGAAGTGGCAACAATTTGTCTGGAGACAGAAATGAAAAAACGACCCGAAGAAATTTTCCGTAAGCACGGTGGTCAGCTTCGTATGAGCGAAGCCATCAAGCATGGTATCACACGATATATGCTCTATTCACTCAGGGATAAGGGCATCATAGAGCAGGTGAGCAGAGGTATTTATCGGCTGGTGGAGCTGCCTCCAATCAACAACCCTGATCTGGTTACTGTGGGCCTTCGCTTCCCTAACGCCGTCGTATGTTTTATCTCCGCACTGGCTTATCATGGTATCACGACTCAGGTTCCGCATTGTGTTTCCGTGGCGGTGCCGAGAGACTCACGGATGCCTTCACTCGACTATCCTCCCATCCGGGCCCACAGATTCTCGAATAAAGCATACATAACCGGCATCGAGGAGCATATGATTGATGGAGTATCCGTCAAGGTATACAACCCCGAGAAAACGCTGGCCGACTGCTTCAAGTTTCGCAATAAGATAGGAATGGACGTAGTGCTGGAAGCACTGAAACTCTACAAGACACAAAAAAAGTTCAATCCTGGTAAATTGCTAAAATATGCCAGGATCTGCCGGGTCGAAAAGGTGATGCGACCATACATGGAGGCGACGGCAGGATAACGTTCCAATATCATTTAGCAAAGTCATGACTTCGGTGGATAGGTTTCTGTCTCCTGTTATTGTGGCCCTTTCCTCCGGCAATCCATGTCCCACAAACTGGACTGCACCGGGCCCGTGGTCCTGAGCGAATGAAAGCCTACCTTATCGTTCTAAATTGGAGTGTTGCATAGTGCAACACGCCAAGTTAATGACGAATGATGATTACTTACTATACTTGTTACAGTTGGCAGGATTGCTAAATTTCAAGGCACAGATACAATGAAAATTTATAATGATTTATCAATAATCAAATCAAGCGGAAAAGGTAACAATGATAAGGATAAATTACGCGATTTACCCTCAAAGATTCCCGACAAGGTAGATGAAGTCAGCCATAAGGCGTATATTATCGATATTGATAAAGTCTCAAAATCTGATCCTGCGTTTAAAATAGATTCTTCTGAACAAGCCTATCAAGTCGTTGCGGAAGTCAAAAGAAATATTGAACAAAATCCCGCAGAAGCCACCGATGCACATGGTCATCTAAATCGTCATTAATCCACCGGCCCCGCTGTTTAAGGCGTATATTCAGAAATGCGGCAGAAATGCGGGACGGGTTATCATTTCTGCTATATTGCATTTTCTGTAGTATTATTTATTAGTTATAAGTAATAATGGGAAATGCGAACCCGTCCCGCATTTAACTCATTTAAAAAAGATTTTTACTAATCCATCGCAATTGCATAAAATTGTTTGCGAACATTACATAAATAATTATATTATAGGTAATCGCAAAAAGCGAGAGTTTTGAATTTTGTCATTTCGAGGAGTGTTAACGGCAAGAAATCTTAATGATTCACACTTGTTAAGATTTCTCCCTACGGTCGAAATGACAAGTAACGGCAGTTGTGCAAAGTCTCAAAGCTTAACCGTTAACTTCCATGCCAATGAATATGTGCTCATATGAAAATGGGATTTATTTGGCTATCACAATTTCGATATCATTCCTCAAATTGCATACTACCCGAATTTCTACTCTGCGGTTTTTACCATAAATAAAAAGTAAGGAGGTAGTATCATGGCACGCTGGAAATATAAAACAAGCATTCTTGATATTGATGCCGTAATTCCCTCTAACGCAATTTCCTGTGACGAGACGGGAACATGCATTGTCGATGGCATTCCCGGCGGTCTCGAGTCCATGAAAGGCATTTTGGACAAGGAAGGTGAGAGCGAATGGGAATTGGTGCAATCCCAAGCCCACGGCGGAAAACTTCTCCTGATCTGGAAAAAAGAAGTTAAAGAAGCCTTTGTAAGCTAAGAGGCCACAAGCCGTCGGCATTTGGAGAAATGAGGGACGGGTTCGAGTAAATGATGGGAAATGAGAATCCGTCCCTTATTTACTTTTGGAAAGAGGAAAGATGAAGGAAGTGACGGCGGCAATCATTGAAAGGAACGGGAAAATTCTCATCGCCAGAAGAAAGGCGGGCGACACACTTGAGAACAAATGGGAATTCCCCGGCGGCACCGTCGAACATGATGAAACCTGCGAAGAATGCCTGTCACGAGAAATGCGAGAAGAATTCGGCATAGAGGTATCGGTCGGCAAATACCTGGGAGAAAACATCTATCACTATAATCATGTCTCTATCAGATTGATTGCCTACCTTACATTCTGGATAGGGAATGAACTAATCCCGAAAGCGCATGATGAAATCAGATGGGTAACACGGGAGCAGTTTCAAGACTACGATTTTTCACCCGCAGACATCCCTTTTGTGGATAAATTACGGAGCGGTGAATTCGATATCTGATGCCTTGAGGCGCCTTGTGCTTCAAACGTTCTTCAGAAATGAAAGGATATAGTTCGCGTAATTAGGATGGAAGATACCTGGATACATAGTCTTTTATTACAATATGGCCTTCACACAGGCACATTTGTTTACTGTTTCATCAGTGGTTTTCTACCCATTGTAAATGCGGAAATATTTCTTGTTTTCATTTCTTCGATTTCAACAAAAAAGACGTTAATCCCCATTTTAATATTATCATGTCTGGGTCAAATGACCGCTAAAACAATTCTCTATTTCGGCGGCAAAGGAAGCCTGAAAATTTCCCATAAGCGGTATGAAGACAAGATTAATCTGGCCATATCAAAAATGAAGAAATGGGAGTCGAAAGTTGACGTACTGATATTTATCAGTGCGATGACGGGATTCCCCCCTTTTTATATAATTACAATTACTTCGGGCATTATAAAGCATAATTTTCTCCGTTTTTTTATAGCCGGTTGTTCCGGCAGGCTTGTACGATTTGGAATATTGTTATATTTTCCACAATTATTCAAAGATATGTTTGCGTGAAGGTTGTCCTGATGTCCAGGGGAATTATAGTTTCTTTGTGGGATGCTGATTATTCCAGAATTGTCAGTCGCCCTTCAATGCGTGCCCGCACCTTTCCTCTTTTCGCAACATATTCCATGAGTGCGTCGGCATCGGAAAATCCGGTATCCATCTGTTCTATATTTTTAAACATTTCGTATCCGTCGCCGCCGACGGCCATGAATGAGTTTGTGACCACCTTATAGCTTCTATTCATCTGAAGCTGTGCGCCATTAGTCATGATGCTTTCGGCTACTCCATGACCATCTTTCCTGTTTATCGTCCATTTAAGCCCCGAGACATGAAGAAAGCCACCACTTCCGGGTGCAATGGCTGCCGCATTATTGAGGACATTCCTGATCTGCCTGCCCGTCATCGTGAAAAGTACCAGCGTACCTCTGAATGGTAAAACAGATCTAATATCCCTGTATGTAATGACACCCGGTTCAATGCCTGCCCTTATGCCGCCTCCGTTCTGAAATGCGATGTCGGCGCCCGTTTTGGCTCGCATGGCATCGGTTATGAGATTTCCAAGATTTGTCTCCTGCGACCGGCTTTCCTTCCTGCCACCCTGAAGTTCAACCACTGTTTCACCCACAGGCTTTGAAAGTATCCGATCTATCTTTTTCAAATATGGTTTCATGGCGGAAAGGATCTCCGGATCCTCCATATAACCCGTTTTCACATAGGCGTAGTAACTCTTTCCTCCGTATTTTATGCGTTTCTTTTTATTTACGGGAAGCAGCTGATATTTATGATCCTCTATATCATCCTTATCGCTGTCAAATGAAATATCCAGTCTGCCCACATATTCCGAATAGGCGCCTGCCTGGACAATGATCGTATCTTTCACGATTTTTGCCTCTTTCATCGCACTGTGGGAATGACCGCCGACAATAATATCTATTCCGGGAACCACTTTAGCCAGTTTGAGATCACCTGCCGCCTTATGTCCCTGCCCCGAATCTTCCCAGAGTCCCGCATGTGTAAGTGCAATGACGATATCGGCTTTCCTTCTCAATTCCGGAACCAGTTCCCTCGCGGTATCGATAATGCTTTTAAACTTCAGGGTTTTTGTGTGCTCAGGGGGAGTAATGATGGGAACCTCTTCCGTCGTCAGGCCGAATATTGCCACTGTCAGGCCGTCAAAATCCTTCATAATAAATCTTTTCACCAGCGGTTCTCCCCTCTCTCTTTTGACGATGTTTGCCGACAAAAAGGGGAATTCCGCCCATTTCCGCTGCTTCATGAGCACATCGAGAGGATTGTCAAACTCGTGGTTTCCCAGAACCATGGCATCGTAGCCGATAAGGTTCATCAGTTTAATGTCCGGCTCCGCATCTAACAAATCCGATTCGGGAACGCCCGTATTTATGTCCCCTCCCGATAAAAGCAATAGATGGGCGCCGGCCTTTTCGATCTCGGCCCTGATAATATTCACCAGCGTCGATTGCGCGGCAAGTCCTCCCACGTCTTTCTCCGGATAGGGATCGAATTTCATAAAGTGGCCGTGAGGATCGTTTGTGTGCAGGATCGTAAGATTGTAGATCTTTGCCGAAAGGGTGGCCGGAATGTAGAGAAGGGACAAGATAAGTAAAAAGGAAAATATCCGGATTTTCAACGACTTCATAATGGTTCCCCTTTGTGTCTTTGCGCAGTAACCTGGTTTCTATAGCGCTTTTCAGGTGCGCACTGTTGCCTTTATCCTTAATGGATTAAGGAATAATTCGAGGGCATCGATTATTGATATCACGATTATGTCCGCACCTTCAAGTGCATGGCACGACGCGCCCTCTTTTCCTATAACGGCAATGCCTATGGCGGAATCCCTCAGCATGAGCCTGTCATTCTTTCCGTTTCCTATGCAGGCGGTTTTGGAACTCCCCAGATTTCGAACAAATTCGTTCTTTGACAGATCCTCAGATCCCTCGGGAATCTTGTGAACGATGCAGGGAAGATGTCCGACCTGCGCGATAACAGAACCCCGCGTGTCTGCCGTCAGGACATATATTTCAAGGTTTTCGGAAAGTTTCCTGATGAGGTTGTCAACTCCCTCGATAAGGATGCCGTCGCGGGCGATGGTACCGTTATAATCCAGGACCAGGCAGGATATTTGCAAACTTTCTTTTGTGCTAATCTCTATCTCAATCATCGCCTTTTCCTAACCTAGTATCGTGTCAACGATGCTTTGTCATTTCGAAGGAGTCTTCACGACTGAGAAATCTTAGATTTCTCCCTGCGGTCGAAATAACAGCATTGCAAAGTTATTTACAAAACGCTTTCCCGGACCGATTACTGCCACTCATCTGTAGCCAGGGCATAATCGACGGCAGCCTTCGCGTGGATTTCAGTCGTATCTAATATGGGCACAGAGGCGTCGCCATCCCTCACCAGGAGGCCTATTTCGGTGCATCCCAGGATTATTCCTTCTGCCCCCGCGACTACCATTTCCTCTATTATGCCCAGATAGGAACCTTTCGAAGATTCTTTTATAGTACCCCGGCATAATTCGTCATAAATAATGCTGTGGACAATCTCTCTCTGATCTTTCGGGGGGATGATTACCTCAAATCCATGACTTTCCAGTTTGCCCTTATAGAACTCCTTTTCCATCGTAAATTTCGTCCCCAGAAGTCCTGTCCTTGATATGCCCCTTTCCTTTATCACCCCTGCCGTTGCGTCGGCTATATGCAAGAGGGGAACGTTTATGTTTTTTTCCACCTCTCCTGCCATGAGATGCATGGTGTTTGTGCAGATCAGGACAAAATCGGCCCCTCCCCTTTCGACACGCTGTGCCGCATCTATCATAAGATCGGTCAGTTCTTCCCACTGCCCTGAACGCTGAAGCCTCTCAATTTCTGCAAATTCCACGGAATACATGACGATTTTCGCTGAATGAAGGCTGCCTAGTCTTTCCCTCACAGTTTCGTTTATTATGCGGTAATATTCCGCGGTTGATTCCCAGCTCATTCCTCCAATGAGGCCTATCGTCTTCATCGGCATATTGCATATTCCCCCTTTACAAATATGTCAGTCTTTGATATCTCGCACATACATATTCTATCGCGGCTTTTTATTGATAAAGATATTGTTGTAATGTACTAATATATGGTGAATAATTCAACAGACTTCTGACAATTGGGGTAAAAATGAGCAAAAAGCATTGCGGATTAATCGCTTTTGAACTGCATCTGAAGGAAAATCAGGTAAAGGCTGTCGCAGATCTTATCGGGGAAGGCTCCACCGTTCCCTTTATCGCACGCTACCGTAAAGAGGCAACCGGCGCTCTGGATGAGGTACAAATTATTTCCATCCGTGACAGGCTGGAACAGTTGCATGAACTCGACAAGAGGCGTGAAGCAATCCTGAAATCTCTCGAAGAGCAGGGGAATTTGACTGAGGAACTGGAGGAAAAGGTCAAGGCCGCCGAAATCCTCTCTAAACTGGAGGATATATACCTGCCCTATCGTCCCAAAAGACGCACCCGCGGCATGATCGCACGGGAAAAGGGACTGGAGCCACTTGCAGCGATGATCTTCGCTCAGGGGGATATAGATCCCGATAAAGAGGCGAGCGCCTTTGTCGATACAGAAAAGGATGTCGAGACTACCGACGATGCACTGGCGGGTGCACGTGACATCATTGCCGAGTGGATAAATGAAGACGCAGAGGTTCGGGCACAGCTCCGAGAACTCTTTTCAAAGAAGGCCCTCTTGCGCTCCAAGGTCTCACGCGGGAAAGACGAGGAGGGAATCAAGTATAAAGATTATTACGCGTGGGAGGAGCCCATTGCCAAGGCCCCGTCTCACCGAATCCTCGCAATTCGCCGTGGCGCCTCCGAGGGGTTTCTGACGTTTCACATCCTGCCCGATGAAGCGATAACGCTATCCATTCTGGAGAAACGATTCATAAAGGCGGAGAACGCTGCGGCCAAAGAGGTTTCTATTGCATTGCAGGACAGTTACAAGAGACTCCTCTCGCTGTCGATGGAAACTGAAATTCGTCTCCATAGTAAAAAGGGCGCCGACGAAGAGGCGATAAAGGTCTTTGCGGAAAATCTTCGCAATCTGCTCCTCGCCCCTCCGCTCAGTCAGAAGCGCGTCATGGCTGTCGACCCCGGTCTGAGAACGGGCTGTAAGGTCGTATGCCTCGATGCCCAGGGGAAACTTCTCGCCACGGAAACGATCTTTCCTCTCGAACCATTCAAAAAGACCACGGATTCAGAAAGAAAAGTCAGGGAACTTGCCGACCGATGCGATGTAGAGGCAATCGCCGTCGGCAATGGAACGGGTGGGCGTGAGGCAGAAGCATTTCTGAAAACCATCGATTTCGGTAAAGAGGTGCCCGTTGCCATGGTAAGTGAAAGCGGCGCCTCCGTTTATTCTGCTTCAAAAATAGCACGTGAAGAATTTCCCGATCACGATGTCACCATTCGTGGATCTATCTCCATTGGCAGGAGACTTATGGATCCACTGGCAGAACTGGTGAAGATCGATCCCAAATCGATCGGTGTCGGTCAATATCAGCACGATGTGGATCAGGGAATGCTGAAATCCTCACTCGATGATGTGGTAGTCAGCTGTGTCAACGCCATTGGTGTCGATGTAAATACTGCCAGTAAAGAGCTGCTTCGCTCCGTTTCGGGATTATCGGAAAGACTTGCGGGCAATATTGTTTCCTTCAGAAACGAGCACGGAGCCTTTGAGACACGCGACAATGTTCTCGAAATCCCCGGGATGGGGGCAAAGACATTCGAGCAGTCGGCCGGGTTTCTCCGTATTTATAACGGTAAAAATCCCCTGGACGCATCGGCAGTTCATCCCGAAAGTTACCCCATCATCGAGTCTATGGCCAGGAATTGCGGTTCTACAGTCACTAATCTGATGGCCGATGCCGAGATGAGAGAAAAGATACGGCTTAATGATTATGTTACTGAGGCCGTCGGTATGCCGACACTGAATGACATTATGAACGAACTCGCCAAACCGGGACGCGATCCCCGTAAGGAATTTGAACTTTTCACCTTCACCGACGGGATAAATGAGATGGCCGATCTGGAGGTGGGAATGCAGCTCTCCGGTGTCGTGACAAATGTGGCCGCCTTCGGCGCCTTTGTCGATATCGGTGTGCATCAGGATGGACTCGTCCATATAAGCCAGCTTGCCGACAGGTTTGTACGAAATCCCCATGATGTAGTTAAGGTAAACCAGAAAGTCACCGTTACCGTTACCGACATGGATATTAATAGAAAACGTATCTCACTCTCCATGAAAAAAAGACCATTCGAAGCCCCGCGGAAAGAAGGGGAACATCATGGAAAGGAAGACAGGCC
>JAUVXT010000008.1 GCA_030603465.1 Deltaproteobacteria bacterium | reverse complement strand
AACAAAAATGAAATTTGCCAGGCCATTGTGTCACTCATACCCAATGGTGGGTATATATTCGTATCATGCCCATATGAATATCCATTTCATCCAGACCCTATTGATACATTATTTCGTCCAAATGTAAAAGAGCTGGCCAATCTATTTCCAAATACACACATTATCTCCGATGACATTGTTGTTTGTCGTAACTACCTTGGTTACATTACTCATAGTCCATCAGGTAGTCCCATAATATTTGCAAAGGCAATTGTTCGATTATTTCTTCCTTTTTACAAACCGAAAGAATGGCGTGCTGCGGTATGCCGTTTACCTTGGCTCTTGAGAAATTTTAGTGCAACGTGTGTAGTGTTAACCAAGTCTTACGAAAAACCTAACAAGAAATATCGTGGGTGGGATGGAAATCCATGGCAGGACGTTGTGTGAGGGGTTGAAAAGTTTGTGATAAAATAAACGGCATAAGAATATACTTTTTAGAAGATACCGTTTTTGGTTCCAGTAGAGGGAATTGGATGAGGTATAAAGCGAAGATGAATAACCAAAAGATAAAAATATTAATATTATCCGCAGGAGCAATATCCGGTTCTTTTCGGATGATGGCGGAAATTATAGAAAACATAAATAGAGGTAAATTTCATTTATATATTACATACAAGCCTGACTTTTCAGAATGGGGACAGTATGAAATAGACTTGATTTGTAATGCCGGAGCAACACTTATCCCCTTGAGAGGGAAAAGGTTATTCGATATTCGGGGGTTTTGGGATTTATGGAATGCTCTGAAAAGTGAAAGAATAGATATTCTTCATTCATGGGATGTGCTGGGGGTTCCTGCAAGAATTATTGGCAAGCTGGCTGGAGTGAAAATAATTGAAGAGTTTGCTAATCCTCCTCCAAAACTTATATCAGTAATTTCTCTAAAACATTACTGGATTAACAAATATACTTCAGTATTTGTTGATGGATATATAGCATGCTCATTCGGTATTCTGAAAAGATTCAGAGAACAGGAGTCAGTTTTTTTCAACAACAAATTGACTGCTGTAGTTCATAATTGTGTGGATGTTCCTGATTTAACATTTTCTAAGGATCAGATATGCTCTATCAAAAGAAGATATAGCATTCGAGAGAGTGATAAGGTGATAATCAATATTGGACATTTCAGTAAACAGAAAGCCCAGGATGATCTTTTAAAAGCCTTTAGGACAGTTGCCAATAACCGATCGGATGTTCGACTCGTTATTATTGGATGGGGAACGTTAGAGGTTGAACTAAAAAAATTGACGAAAACCCTCAAATTGGAAAATAAAGTAATATTTACAGGTAAGCTCCTGAGACCTCAAGTCTTTGAAGTTCTATCGATTACCGATTTATTCGTATTATCATCACATTGGGAGGGTTTTGGAATAGTCCTGGCCGAGGCAATGGCTTTAGGGAAAGCAGTAATCTCAACGGATACAGATGGTAGCCGTGAAGTAGTTGAGAATGGAAAAACCGGGATCCTTGTCCCAATAGAAAATTCACAAATTTTAGCGGAAGCTATATTAGATTTATTGGAAAAGCCCGACTTGATGATTCAAATGGGTAAGCGTGGATTAGAGAGGGTAACCAAATATTTCAATTGTGACCAGTACATTAAAGGATATGAAGCATTTTACAAAAGTGTCCTTTCAAGGTAAAGATTACTGGGCAAAATGAGGTGTAAATAATTCTGTGGACAAGATTCGCGTCCTTTTTGTTATTGACGGCCTGGAGTATGGTGGCGGCGAGAGAGGCTTTGCACAAGTGGCTGCTGGCTTGAGAGACCGTTTTGAGGTTTCTGTTGCCTCTATGTCCGGTGGAACATTTGAGCATGAGCTTAGACAATTTGGAATCAAAATTTACCCGGTAGATATGAGCAGACAGCTTTCATTAAAACCGGTCCGCCAGATTAAAGAAATTATCCGAAATAATAAAATTGACTTAGTACATAGCCAAGGGGCACGGACTGATTTTTTTGCCCGGATAGCAGTAAGGATGCAGAAGCCGAGAATCAGGATTGTGAGCACTATTCAGATGCCTGTCGAGGGCTATGATGTGGGTGCATTGAGAAAGGGGGTCTATCGGTTTTTTGATCGGTTTTCTGAGAGATATGTAGACCGGTTTGTTACAGTTTCAGAGGTCCTGAAAAAAACGTTAATTGAAAAGCACAAAATACCAGAAGGTAAGGTCGTTAAAATCTATAACGGCATAGAGATAGAAAAATATAGGCCCAATGGTAAAGAAGTCAGAAGTCAGAAGTCAGAAGTCAGAAGGGAGTTTGGATTAGCAAAAGATGCTCCGGTTATTGGCGCGATTGGGAGGATGGTCTGGCAAAAAGGGTTTGAGTATTTGATTGAATCCATTCCCACAATTATAGAAACTCTTCCACAGTCTAAAATATTAATTGTTGGCGATGGGCCACCATTAAGGGAAAGACTTGAAGCTTTGAGCAAAGAGCTTGGAGTAAGAGATAACGTTATTTTTGCAGGGTTTCGAAACGACATAAAGGAAATCCTTTCTGCTGTTGATTTATTGGTGGTTCCTTCACTTCTTGAGGGTTTCCCTATGATCATCCTGGAGGCTATGGCGATGGCGAAGCCGATTGTCGCGACAAATATTGATGGTATAACCGAACAAATAACAGATGGAGTAAATGGAATCCTGATTCCACCAAAAGACCCGTCTGCTCTGGCAAAGTCTGTCGTACGAGTTCTAAATGACAAGGAACTCGCAAGGACTATGGGATTGGCAGCAAGAGAGAAGGTTAAACAGGAATTTTCCGTTGAAAAGATGGTAGCAAAAACTGAAAAGATCTATTTGTCTCTCTTGAGAGCCAACTAAAATAAAAAATCGGTGATAAGATCATGACGAGTGAAGATATTTATTTGAAGCTTAAGAAATATATTAAATACAGATTTATCGGGACTCAATATGAATGGGAGAGCCATATTGATAATATGCTCCGTATGTTTGATCAAAACCTAAAAATGTATACCCCAGATAATATCCTGGATGTTGGTTGTGGAAATGGTGATAGAACTATTCTTATGGCAAACCACTTCAATATCGATATTCGTAACGCTTATGGCGTAGATTATGATGATCAGAACGTTATTGCCTGCAAGAAAAAATTTAATGCTAAGAAAATTGATTTAGAGACAGATAGTTTGCCTTACGAGGACGGTACGTTTGATCTTGTGATTTGTAATCAGGTTCTCGAACATCTAAAAAATTACAGAAAAGTTATAGATGATTTGACAAGAGTTACTAAAAAGGGAGGATATATAGCTGTTGGTATTCCTAACTTGGCCCATCTAATAAATAGAATATATCTGCTGTTCGGTATTCAACCCATATGTATTCATTTAGATGGCCCTCATGTGAGGTCTTTTACACATAAAAGTTTTGTTAAAATGCTTGCTTCGCTACAGGGAATAAAATTGATAGATTACAAGGGAACATTAATGTACCCTTTGCCTTTCGTTATGGCAAAATTTTTAGCTAATTATTTTGTCGGATTAAGTGGCTTTACTTGTTATCTTTTGCGAAGGGTACAATGAAGTTCCTTGTAATATTTTTTTAGAAAGGGATTAGTAGGCATTCGAATCTAACTGTGAGAATGAAAAATTGTCCATACTGCAAGACCCCCGGGGATTTCTATTTTGACATTTCTTCAAAAATCTATAATCGGTGTTCGGGATGTGATCTCATCTATAAAACAAACCATGATTCCCACGATAAAGTCTTGGCCCATTATCGTGATGATTACTTTGAAAGGTATTCTGATGACCAGATGAGCGGGGAAAGGTACAGGTTATTTGACAGGATTTTAGATTTGATAGAAAAGAAGAGGGGCACTGGCAGATTATTAGACATTGGCTCCGGCTGTGGGGGATTTCTGGCAGCAGCTCAAAAGAGGGGATGGGAGGCAAAGGGGATTGAGATCTCGGTGCAATCGGTTGAAGTGGCTCGAAGGCAATACGGTCTTGATATTTACAATGGAACTCTTCAAGAATACGATGAGGATGGCGAATTTGATGTGATCACTCTTATTAATGTTCTTGATCACTCAGTAGAGCCTTGGAAGGAGATCAGAAAAGTTTATAGTTTACTTAAACCGGGAGGTATTCTTTACCTGAGGTTTCCCAATGGTCTTTTTCATTCATTCCTTTTTAAGACGTCAGAAAAACTTAATATTGAGCGAATTATCAGAAAGTTTCCTGTTTTTCATGAATATTGTTTCACACCATGGTTTATAAGAAGGCTGTTGTCTGACCATGGTTTTGCAGATGTTGTGGTCTATAATGCGAGCCTTTCCGGTGGAAGCCTAATTAAATTCTCTACCGTTTTCAGTTTTGTTACGAGATCAATTGAAATAATGGGGAAATTAACAGATTTAATTTCAGGTGGAAGGGTTCTCTGGTGTTCTTCGCTGGATGTGATTGCAGAAAAAGTAGAAAAATCATGGGAACACTTTTGAGGGACGGCTGGTTGGTGTAACTCTGATCCTTTAAAAGGACAATGTTTTATATGTATTTAAATCTGCCATGGCAAATTTAAAGGATTATCAAAAAAAGTCTTGAGCTTTTCCAAAAAATAATATAAATTAGTCCATATGATGATTAAACGACATATCAGCAAAATCGCCTTTTCCAGAGATTTCGGGCGGCAGATGCGTTTTATTACCGGTCCCCGGCAAACTGGAAAAACTACTGTTGCAAAGGAATTTCTCAAAGGGCAGAACTGCCTGAAGCTTTATTATAACTGGGATGACCGTAAAACGAGGGACAGGTATATAGCTGATTATCATTTTTTCGTTCAGGAACTGTACAATGTAAAGTCATCAAAAGGGAAACGATGGCTATGTATGGATGAAATTCACAAGTACCCTGAATGGAAAAATGTCCTGAAAGATTTTTTTGATTCATTCGGAGAAGAAAACGGCTTTATAGTTACCGGCTCTGCCAGACTCGATATGATGCGTAAAAGCGGGGATAGTTTGGCGGGTAGACATTTTACCTTTCGCCTTAATCCTGTCACTCTGAGAGAACTGACGGGCAAATCTTTTCTTGAGCCTCCGGCAGATGCAGACGACTGGATAATGCAAAAACTGGATCACCCAACATATAAAGAAAAAGAGCTTTCCGCATTATTGCGATTTAGCGGGTTTCCGGAACCCCTGCTTTCTGCTTCCGTTCGTTTTCACAACAAGTGGCGAACTGATTATATCGACAGGCTTGTTCGTGAAGACCTGAGGGATTTGACCAGAGTTCAGGAGCTTGAAAATATTGCCACTCTTATGCATTTGCTTCCCTCAAGAATTTCTTCGCCACTGTCTGTAAACTCTCTGACAAAAAACATTAAATGCAGCTTTGCCACAGTCTCCAATTATCTGAAGGCTATGGAATTGGGATACTTGATATTCAGGATCTTGCCATATTCTAAAAAAATTGCCCGATCACTGACCAAGGAAAACAAGGTGTATTTTTTTGACTGGACAAGGATAAATGATCCTGCCGCACAATTTGAAAACTACGTGGCTGTTGAGCTTAAAACGCTTTTGGAACTTTGGACAGACGCGGGCATTGGCAATTTTGACCTGCATTTCATACGCGACCGTGACGGCAGGGAAACCGATTTCCTGATACTGCGGGACAAGGAGCCCTGGTTAATGGTTGAAGCCAAATTTTCTCGTTCGACTATAGATTATCATCATCGCAAGAACAGGGATGTATTGGGAGATATTCCTTTTATTCAGGTTGTCAGACAGGAAAACATTGCTGAAAAAAGAGATGATGGCCTCTACCAGATATCCGCTTCGAGATTTTTTGCGTAAACATACTGGCTGTTATCCTGACAGAAATCATATCCGCTTGTAACAATGTTCTTGGGCTGAATTCTGGATTTCCGATAATGATAAATGCTGAAAATTTAAGGGCAGTGTCTGCGGCGAAATCCCGACTCGTCGGGACGCTGATATGGCAAATTTGGTTCTGATTTCAAAGGCCTTCATTATAATTTGACAAAGTATTTCTATATTGGTATGAATTACTTATTCAGAAAGATGGAGGTATAAAATATGAAAATATCTGAACGAGGACAAATTACAGTCCCCAAGCCGCTTCGCGATCGATTTGGTCTGTATAAGAATGTTGAGATTGAAATTATTTCGACAAAAGAGGGTATTTTAATTCAAAAACGCAGTCGCAGTAGACATCCTGTTGATTCGGTATACGGTATTCTCGGGCAGCCGTCTGATACTGATACATATATTGAAGAGGTCAGGGGAAGATGATTACTGCTGTCGATACCAATATCCTCCTGGATGTTTTCCTTCCGGATAAAAAATTTGCTTCAGATTCTTCAAAACTTCTAAAACTGGCATACGACGAGGGGGCGTTGGTCATCTGCGATATAGTTTATGCTGAACTTGTGCCCCAATTTGAGGAAAAATCCATACTGGACAGCGCACTGGCAACCATAAATGTGTCTTTGTCATCTGTGGATAAAGATGTTGCATTTATTGCCGGGGAAAGATGGAAAGTTTATAGAAAGTCGGGTGGGGAAAGAAAACGAATTATTACAGATTTTCTCATAGGTGCACACGCTATGGTCAAGGCAGAACGCTTCCTCACTCGAGACAGGGGTTTCTACAAGTCTTACTTTCCTGATCTTCAGATTTTTTCCATGTAATCGGCCAGTTTGATCTGATTTGAATTTTCATTTGAATGAGTATTATCAAAAAGAGTTCGATCGAACTGTTGATGGTAACGGGGCTTAAAGGAGTAAAATGGATAAAACAAATAAGTCTATCCTGATTATATTAGTTGCTGGTATAGGAGATCTCATTCTTGCCTCTAAAAGTATCAGAGCTATCAGAAATGGCTATCCAGATGCCGATATTCACCTTTTAACCAACTCTGAAGCTGCTCCCATCGCGCAAAATTACAGATACGTTGATTATGTTTGGTCGTTTCCAATCAGAGAAATGCGAAGGAGCAAAATATGCCTTCTTGATGTTTGGAAGCTTCTATTAAAACTCCGGAGAACGGGATTTACGATGGTTGTGAACCTCTTTGAAGTTGCATCGTTGCGTGGAGCCATTAAGATGGGTATTTTATTCTTTTTACTTAACGCTCGAGTCAGAATGGGTCACAGCAATAAAGGATTTGGTCTTGCGCTAACGAACAAGGTGCCGTCTGAAACGTTTCGGAAAAGACACAGGGTTGATGCCATGATGGATATAGCACTTTTAGCTAATGGGGTGCCTGATGAAAAGGATGTTGAAGTTTTCTGGAATAAGGAATGCGAGAAGAAATGGGAATATGTGTTCTTAAGAAAAGCAGGTGTCGTGCAGGAAAT
Organism: Deltaproteobacteria bacterium; assembly: GCA_030603465.1. Classification (GTDB taxonomy): domain Bacteria; phylum Desulfobacterota; class Syntrophia; order Syntrophales; family UBA2210; genus JAFGPZ01. The sequence continues at coordinate 17,592 of JAUVXT010000008.1, read as the reverse complement.
AATTATAGGCATAAATCCAGGTGGAGATAGGCCAAATAAGAGATGGAGTTCAAATAACTTTGCAGCCATAGCGGATAGGCTCATCGATGAATTTGGCGCCAAGATAATTATATTTGGAGGACCTGGGGAGGAAAATATTGGTAATGACATTCAACAAAAGATGAGAAACAATGCAGTAAATCTATCAGGCAAGCTGGATCTGAATGATCTGGTTTATATCATTAATGGACTTGATGTCTTGATAACAAATGACAGTGGGCCGATGCATATAGGGGCAGCAACCGGAACACCGCTTGTGGCAATTTTTGGTCCAGGTGATCCAACTCTTGTAAGGCCTTACACTTCCCAAAAGCTATATAAACTGATTTATAAAGGACTTGATTGTCAGCCCTGCAACGATGAGAAGTGTACTCAACATATTTGTTTGAACATTATAACCCCTGGAGAAGTTTATGAGAAATGCGTTGAACTATTAAATGCTGATAAATCTAGGTAAGTTAAGAGTTAGAAAAAGTTGTTTGGGAGTATGATCCAGTGGGATACCAAACCAGAATCTATGGTGGGATTTATTATTTAAACTATCAAGACTTTAAAAGCAAACCCATGATCTGGGCAGGGTGAGAACCGTGAAGGAAATACCAGTTTTACTCTATCAAAATGTTGGCCATTATCCGGAGGACGCGATGGAGGACGGTCTTCACCCTGAACCGTTCAAACGGCAGATGGGGTTTCTTTCAGAGAATGGCTATAATATCGTAGCGCTGGACCAGGCGCTGAATCATCTTGCCGGGAGTATCAAATTGCCACCCAAATCCATAGCGATTACTGTCGATGGTGGCTATCGAGATGCTTACACGAATGTACTTCCCGTTTTAAAAAGCTATAACTTTCATGCCACATTTTTTATCATTCCAGAATGTATTGGTGGTGAAAGGACGATTAAGGGGATTTCTATACCGTGCTTAAATTGGGATGAAATAAGAGAAATAGCCAAGTGCGGCAGTGAAATAGGTCTGCTGGCCTATGGAGGCAGAGGGATTAAAGGCCGGTATGATGAAGAATCTGTAAAACAAAGTATCTCCAATTCATTAAAGGCAATGGCTGAAAACTATAGTGGGGATATTCGATTCTGTGCATTCAGGGAGGGGGTAGCGGAAAAATCTTTGTGGGACTTTTTAAAAAACCGTGGATTTCAGGCGGTTTTCACGCAGTGTCCTACAAATCGGCGCCTCAGTCTGGCTGGTATTGGAAGAATACAAATCGATGATGATGACCACAATATCTTTCTTGCCAAGATTTCTAAAATATACCTCTTTTTTAAAGATAAACGCTCCTGGAAATATATTCGCAAGTATAAAATTGACAAGCTGGCTCATCGAATATCGGAAACAGTGAATGCGATTAGAGGGGAGTAAATACTGCTTTATAAGGGATAACATGAGCCAGCGATTTGCTGGTATTCCAATTATATGGAAGGATAATATTATTGGAAAAGATAAAGGTCGCACATATCATTACCCGATTTGATAAAGGTGGGGCTTCCGAAAACACCTTTTTGACTGTAAGGGGACTTGATAAAGCAAAATACGATGTCACTCTGATCAAAGGCCTTTCGCTGGAATCTGAAATGGGTGGGCGTGAGGTCCGGGCGGTGGAACATAACCTTGCCGAGGTTGAAAGGTGCGGGATCAGAACTGTAACCATTCCAGAGTTGGTAAGAAAGATTTATCCTCTGTATGACCTGAAAGCCTTTGTTGCTTTAATAAAAATTTTTCTGAATGAAAAACCACATATTGTCCATACCCATACCTCAAAAGCGGGCATTCTGGGAAGGTGGGCGGCTTTTTTCGCTCGAATTCCTGTAATTATTCATACCCCGCACGGCCACGTATTCTGGGGATATTTTGGCAAGTGTAAGACATTATTCTATATTATCCTCGAGAAGTTGACGGCCCGCATTACGGATAAGATTATCGCGCTTACACAGCAGGAAAAAAACGATCACCTTCACTTCCGCATTGCTCCCGAGGACAGGGTTTTAGTTGCGCATAGTGGAATCAATCTGGATAGATTCTCCAACACTTCTGTCGATCCCTCGGCAATGAGAAGAAGCCTGGGGATCCCCGAGAGCAATCTGGTTGTAGGGACAGTTGGGCGGCTTACACCGATAAAGGGACACAGATACCTGATCGAGGCGGCGGGGAAAATTGTTAGTTCCAGGCCGGATACAACCTTTGTATTTTTGGGCGATGGTGAACTTTTAGACGAGCTCAAGAATATGGCCGCTAAGTTGGGCGTAGAAGAGAATATAAAGTTTTTGGGTTGGCGGCAAGATGTGGCTGAAGTAATGTCAGTATTTGATATATTCGTTCTGCCTTCGCTGAACGAAGGGATGGGAAGGGTGCTTGTTGAGGCGATGGCTCTTGGGAAGCCGATCGTGGCGAGTGATGTGGGCGGTATCCCCGATCTTGTTGTTCAGGGCAAAAACGGATATCTGGTCCCTGTTGGTGATGTAGAGACCCTGGCTGCAAGAATAAAAGAACTTCTTGATGATCCCGGGAAAAGGGAAGAAATGGGCAATACAGGGCAAAGATATGCCGCTAAGTATAGTTCAGAGAAGATGGTGGAAAAGATTGACCTATTATATCATAAGTTGTTGCATGAGAAGGATATAGCGATCTGATATGGAAAAACCTTTCAAAACAAAAAAATGCCTCCTTATTCTTTCGATCATTGCGTTGTTGCTTTTGCCTGTTGCCTCCCAGGGGGCTTCATATCAGCAGGTTGCCGGTCTGATTGACCTTCGCAGTACGTTCAGTGACGGGGCTTATGACATAGAAACCCTTGTAAAAATGGCACAGGACAGGGGCTTTGAAGTTGTTATTATCAATGACCACGACAGGGTGGTCATGGAATACGGCCTTTCTCCTTTCAGAAATATACTCAGGAAAAGGGTAGAGTTGCCCTCCATAAACAAGAATGGCGCAAAGGCCTATCTGGATTCAATCAAGAACGTGCAGCAAAAATATCCCGATATGATAATTATCCCCGGTTCGGAGACAGCCGCTTTTTATTACTGGACCGGTTCCTATTTCAAAAAAAATCTTACCGCCCATAATCACGAGAGGCGCATCCTGACCATAGGAATGGAAGAACCCGAGGACTATGAAAATCTTCCTATTTTACACAACGGTTCTTCTACTAAGTATATGCGCGCCGCTGTTTTTGGGGTACTGCTGGGGCTAGTCTTTATACTGGTTTCATTTTTCCTTGTCAGAAAAAGGGGTTTTTACAGGGCATGCGGTGTAATCTCTTTGATTTTGGGTGTGGTCTTTATTATCAACAGCAATCCCTTCAGGAGTTCGCCCTTTGATCAGTATCATGGTGACCAGGGGATAGCTCCTTATCAGCTTCTTATAGATTATGTAAACTCGAGAGGAGGACTGACCTTCTGGAACTATCCCGAAACAAGGTCCGGCATCAGAAAAATGGGGCCGATCCGGGTTGATACGCCTCCTTATCCGGAGGTGTTGGAGGAATCTAAAAGATATACTGGATTTGCCGCTCTTTACGGTGACAACATAACTGCCACTGAACCCGGGAATGTCTGGGATAGAGCCTTGTCTGAATATTGCAGGGGGACAAGAAACAGGCCGGTCTGGGGAATATCGACGGCGGATTATCATGAGGAAGGCGGGGCCGGAGAAAAACTGGGGAAATTCCCTACCACCTTCTTTGTTCGTAAAAAGACCAGGGAGGGGATATTAGAAGCCTTGAGAAATGGTAAGATGTATACTTATCAAGGCAATTATCCACATGTCAGGCTTGATGAATTTTCTGTCCGCTCATCTGACGGTGAAAATGAGGGCATTTCAGGGGACGAGATCACATTAAAAGAGAGCCCCAAGATCAGGATATCCCTTTCAGCCTCAGAGATCTCAGAAAAAAAAGTAAAAGTTCGGTTGATAAGATCGGGAGAGCTGGTTAAGACCTTTGAAGGCATGCTGCCCATGCAGATCGATTATGAGGACAGATATTTTAAACCCGGCGAGAAGGTTTTTTACAGGATGGATATGCGTGGGTGTGGTATACTTGTTTCCAATCCAATCTTTGTGAAGTTTGAGGGATAAAAGATGATCATTTCCGTGCATCAACCACAATATCTGCCGTGGCTTGGTTATTTCGACAAGATTTACAAAGCGGATGCCTTTGTCCTGCTGGACAATGTTCAGTTCAAGAAGAATGAATGGCAGAACAGGAATAAGATTAAGACGGCGAACGGCTGGCAATGGCTGACCGTTCCTGTCATGTACAAATTTCCACAGTTGATAAACGAGGTTGGAATCAATAATAAGGATAAATGGCGGCACCGACAGAGGCAGACGATTATCTCAAATTATAAAAAGGCCTCATGCTGGTCTTTGCTTGAGGGATTTTTTGAGGAGATATTTTCCTCTGAGTGGCAATCAATTTCTCAATTAAATATTCACGTGGTGAAGAGGCTTGCCGCATTGTTAGGCATTACGACGCCCATCCATGTTGCCTCTGAGCTTGGCGAGTTTCCTGAAGATCCTGACGACAGGCTGATTGCATTGACGAAGCATTTTAATGCGGATATATATCTTGCTGGAGGCGGTGGAAAGGGATACATGGATATGGAGAAATACACCCAAAATGGCATAAAGGTCATTTTTCAGGAGTACTCTCACCCCGTTTACGATCAGCTTTTTGGCGTATTTGAGCCGTTTATGTCGATTGTTGATCTGATTTATAATCACGGAGAAAAGAGTCTTGAAATATTAGCAAGTTAAAAATTATTTTCTGCATTTTTCCGGCAGAAAATAATTTTGTTAACGCACTTATCCCGTTTATCGGGGATTAAGGGGGGAGATCATGAAAATACTTGCCGTAGGGGCCCATCCAGATGACATTGAAATTGGTTGTGCCGGCAATCTTTTAAAATATGTCGATTCCGGCTGTGATCTGTATCTGATGGTTATGACGATGGGTGGAAGAGGGGGAGAGACAGAGATAAGAAAGGCGGAGCAGATCGGGTCCGCGGAGATTCTGAAGGCCAGGGATCTGGTCTGGGGCGGGTATGAAGATACACAGCTTACACCCCGCATTAATGATATGGTTGTTGATATTGAAAAGCTTTTAAAGAAAATAAAGCCCGATTTCTTTTTTGTTAATTATGGTGATGACAGCCATCAGGATCACAGGGCTCTATCCAAGGCCGCTGTCTCCGCTTCACGATACATAAGAAATGTCCTTTTTTATGAGGTGCCCACCACGCAGAATTTTTTGCCCTCCGTGTTTGTGGATATCGGTGATACAATAGATGGCAAGGTGGACGTGCTGCTGGCCCACGAATCCCAGGTGGCAAAGACAAATATTGAGGGATTATCCATAGTTGATGCCGCGAAATCCACGGCGGTCTTCAGGGGAATCCAGGGAAGGGTTCACCTGGCGGAGGGGTTCGTGCCGCTCAGGTTGTTTGTGAATATATAATTCACAGATTTCGCAGATTACCCCGGTTAAATATAAAATAAAAGGGCATTTAACTGGGGGCAGGCACGGATTATTCTAATCACTTGAAGGGCGAGATGGCATATGGTTGCAAATATGATTTCACACTCAAAACCAACTCTGGATGCAGATGATTACAGAAGTGTTATGGATGTCCTGAAATCTGGACATCTTGTTCAGGGTGAACAAGTGGCAGGGTTTGAGGAAGGCATCTCCTCTTTTGTCGGCGTCAGAAACGGTGTTGCCGTCAGCTCCGGCACAGCGGCCCTTCATCTCGCCCTTATTGCCCTTGGAGCAGGCAAGGGGGATGAGGTCATTATCCCGAGTTATGTCTGCTGTGCCCTTCTCAATGCGGTCATGTATGTAAATGCCGTTCCGGTTATTGCCGATATAGACAGAGCCACATTTAATATCGATGTCGATGATCTGAAAAAGAGGATAACAAAAAGGACAAAGGCGATCATTCTTCCCCACATGTTCGGCCTTCCGGCAGATATTGATGAGATTGTGTCACTGGGCATCCCTGTCATTGAGGATTGCGCCCAGTCTATCGGGGCAAAATATCAGGGCCGTTATACGGGGAGTTTCGGCGTCTGTTCCATATTTTCTTTTTATGCCACCAAGATGCTTGCGACCGGAGAGGGGGGGATGATCCTGTCGGATGATGACAGGTTTGCAGGGATTGCAAGGGATTTGCGGGATTATGACGAAAAAGACGGCTATTCGATAAGATATAACTACAAGATGACCGATATGCAGGCGGCGCTGGGCATAAGCCAGCTGAAAAAGCTTCCATCTTTTATTGAGAGAAGAAAAGAGGTCGCCGGTCTTTATGACAGAAGCCTGAGGGATATCTCTTTCCCGGTTGCCGCGGTTCCTGAAGAACGGGAGCACATATATTACAGGTATGTGATGCCCCTCGACGATTCCTCCGGATTTATGGAAGAGATGTTAAAACTGGAAATTGGGTGCAGAAGGCCCGTATTCAAACCATTGCATAAGTGTCTCGGATTGTCTGGGTTTCCGGTTACGGACGAAATTTTTAAGCGGGCAGTGTCGATACCCATTTATCCTTCTCTGAGCGATGATGAGGCACATAAAATTGCCGTCGGCATAAGAGAGATTTTAAGTTGAGAGTGTTCAATTTGTGGGGCGTGCCCATCCAGTGGGGCACGGAGGCCCCACGCTATTGCGGGTATTTAGGCTGCAGACTGAAGGGAAAAGAGAGCCGAAGGTTTTCTTTTCCCTAACCGTGAACCTGACAACTTGAGTAGTTACTCGAAAGGCTGAAGTAATGAGAGAGTCAATTTTACCAGAAACGCCTTCCAGACGCATGACATGGTATTGTGCGGTCGTTGTCTTGGGAATTCTTTTGGTTCCTTATTCCAGAGACTATTTTATTGAAATCGGGATCAGGTGGCTTTACATACTGATTTTTGCGTTTTCCCTTTCGGCAGTTTTAACACCGATTATGGGGGCGATTGCTTTGAGGTTAAGCATTGTCGATATGCCGGGGGGAAGGAAGATACACGAAAAAATCACACCCCTTCTGGGTGGAATCGCAATTGTCATTGCGTTCAATACGGCCCTTTTGTTCAATATGATTCTCGGCCAGAAAATGGTTGTGATACTTTTGGGAGGTATCATTGTCGCGGTGATCAGCCTGATTGATGATTGGAAAGATGTTTCGGCAAGAATAAAACTGTTTGTCCAGATTCTTGTTGTTCTTGTGATGGTTTATTTTGGAATCGTGCTGAATTTGTTTCCTTCAAATACGATATGGGGATATTTGTTAAATGTATTATTCACGATTGTATGGATTGTGGGGCTGACAAACGCGATGAATTTTATTGACGGCATGGACGGGCTTGCTGCGGGTGTTGGCGCTATTATAGCCACGTTTATGGGAATTGTAGCATATCAGACCAATCAGCCATTCATGGGGTGGATTGCCATCGCAATGGCGGGAAGCTGCCTCGGTTTTCTGCCATTCAATCTGGGATTAAAAAAGCCAGCTTCCATATATCTGGGTGATACGGGCAGTACTTTTGTCGGATTTGTTCTGGCGGCGCTGGCCATTAAGGGAGATTGGGCCGATAGCAGCCGGATTGTATCGTTTTCAGCCCCCGTTCTGATATTCTGGGTGTTAATATACGATATGGCCTACATAACAGTGGAAAGAATTTTAACTGGCAAGGTGAGGACTGTTAAAGAATGGATTGATTATGTGGGCACCGATCATATTCACCACAGGCTGTATGCCCTCCTTGGTGACAGAAGAAAGGCTGTTTTATTTATTTACTTCCTGTGTGCGACACTTGGTATAAGCGCCATTGCACTCAGGTACGCGAGACCCATTGACGGCATACTACTTGTCATTCAGGCCTTTTTGATTACCATAATAGTATCTATTGTGGAATATTCGGGCCGTAAACGCTAACCTGTTACTATCCTGGGAAAGTCTGCGACGCGGGAGATTACCCCTAAAACAGGGGGTTCAGTTGTCTGTTAACGCGCGGAACCCCGCCGTGCATGTGGCGAGGTTCCGCGTTTTACATATCATAGATGCCCATTACTGCGTTTATTCACAAAGATATCTTTGTCATGCCCGGGCATCGTATAAGTTTTTAATTACTTTTACTTTGCTTCAGCCGCGGCGATCTCTTTCATGGTGGAAAGAATCGTTAAGGCATTCTCGTAAACCGGCGTGTCAACCATCTTCCCCTTGTAGGAAACTGCCGCGGAACCCTTGGCTATTCCCTCTTCCTCAAAGACTTTCTTGACCCCCTCGGCCCATTCCACATCTTCCTGAGATGGTGTATAGATCACATGAGACGGTGCGATCTGACCGGGATGGATGAGCATTCTTCCCTCATAACCCATCTGTCTGCCTTCCCGCGTACTCTTGTCATATCCTTCCGTATCGGCGTATGCCACATAGGGACAATCTATGGCTGTGCATCCCGCTGCTCTGGCGGCAACTGCCGTGTAAAACCGGGCATAGAGCTGTTCGTCACCCTCGGAGGTAAGCTTGACACGCATGTCTTTCGTATAGTCGACAGCGCCGAATATAAGCGAGTTGACGCGCGGGCTTGCAGTCGCTGCAGCGTGTGCATTGATGACACCCTTAGCCGTTTCAATGAGTAACTGTATGGCAACACTTCCAACCTTCATGCCCCTTCTCTGTTCTAACTCTTCCAGCTTCCAGTCCAGTCGCTGTACGTTTTCCGCGCTGCCGCATTTTGCCAGGCATACACCATCAAGTCCCGGATGAACAACCGCTTCAAGGTCATCGTTGGTCATCTGGGTCTCCCAGTTGTTTATTCTCACGTAAAGATAGGAAGAAAGCTGCTTGTCTCTGCTTGTCTTCAAGTACTCCTGGATTTTCTCCCTTCCCTTCGGCTTTTCTGCCGGAGGAACAGAATCTTCCAGATCCAAGGTAAGAACATCCGCCTTAATTTCAGGTGCCTTAGTCACCATCTTCTCATTGTTACTTGGTACGTAAAACACAGATCTCATTACAGCCATGATTAACGCCTCCTTATAAATTAATTAATTTTTTGATTGTGGGTGCTATTTCATCAGGACTATCCACTACATGCGCGCCGGCACCCCTCAAGGCCGCAATCTTACTCTGAGCAGAGCCCCTTCCTTTTTCTACTATATTGCTGGCATGTGAAAATCTCATTCCCTCAGGCGCCCAGGCACCGGCAATAAAAACGACCAATGGTTTTGTAAATTTACCCGAGGCTACCGTTTCAGCCGCCTCCTCCTCCAGCGTGCTGCCAATCTCTCCGAAGACAGTCACCCCTTTCGTCTGCTCATCTTCCTCAAAGAGCTCCAGAATATCACTCATTGACTGTCCTAAAACGGGTTCCGTTCCCGTGTGAATGCATGTACTGATACCGAAACCGGCCACTTTCAAAACCCATGGGATCGTGCCTGATTGTCCGCCGCTTCGGGAAATAACACCGATCGGCCCGGGCTGGTAGAGGATTTTTGCCCACTCCGCATTTCCGCCCAGCCAGCCCATTACCGCCTTACCGGAACTTATTAATCCGATGCATCCGGGGCCCAGGAGTCTCACATTTTCCCGTTCGGCTACGGTAACCATTTCAAGAATATCGTGAAGAGGAACACGTTCAACCGGAGATACGATGAGCTTTACTCCAGCGTCGATAGCCTCCAGCACCGCTCCCTTAAGGGCCGGGCCGGGTATAAAGGTAACCGTGCCATCTATGGTTCCGTGGTTCTTCACCGCTTCTCTGACCGTATTGTATACCGGGATGTCCAGAACCTTCTCTCCGCCTCGGCCGGGGGTTACGCCGGCAACGACCCGAGTGCCGTACCCCTTCATAAAGGCAGTCCGAAGAGAACCTTCACGGCCCGTTATTCCCTGAACAATCACCTTTGTATCTTTATCTAAAAGTATTGACATCGCATCCCCCGTTAATCTGTTCCGTGCTTTTTTCTATATTCCGCTAAACCCTTTATGGGCACCTCGATGGTAATGGCCGAATTTCCCCTGAACCAGCATTCATATTCACATGCCAGACATTCGGTGCCTTTGCGCGCCAATTCCTCCGGGCTTGATTCGACTGCCGGTTTTCCGTCCTTCAAGACAAGGATACCCCGGCTGTATGTCTTGCACGCTTCGACACAGGCGTGAGTGGTACAACCTTCACACTTGGTTTCATCGATAATTACCTTTATTGTCCTTTCAGAGAATTCCATGCCTATCCCCTTCTATAATCCTTTTTCTTTTCTATATTCATCTACCAGTGTCTTTACCCTGCCGCCAATGAATTTTGCGTCATACACATGCTCCCTGTCGTATATCTCTATCCTGCCGGGTAAATCCTTCAACCCCTCCTTCAGAATCTCCTGAGACTCCTTTTCCTTGTTTCCGCACAGGAGGAGAACGACGGGGAACCCCGGTTTCTTGGGGATCTCTTCCCGCAGGGCCTTGACAATACCGTGGGCGTGGTGCCACTGTTCCTGGTTTGCCATCATGAATCCCGCGAGAAAATACCCCTTGATCCCCGGCTGGGCGAAAATTATCTTGGCAACTCGGTATACCTTCGATGCCGTGGGATTACCACTGGTATCCGCGTAATCCGCCGCCTTCAGATCTACCTTGTTTAATGCGTCTACACCAAGAATTGCGGCCCCTCCACCGATCCCATGATAGCCTATGTAGTCACCCTTTTTCATTTCCGATTCACTGACCATCTGGGCAACGTAACTTGTCCCGCGAAAATCTTCCTCCTCAAATGTCCATGCCATGAGGTCAAATTCTGTGGGCTCGCCCAGGAACTCCCTACCTATCGTTATCCCAAGTTCAGGGTGTCTGAACACAGCCGCATCATCGATCGCCATCCTGCAGTCGGCCGCATAAACCTTGCCGTCCGTTGTCAGAACGAGGGGATTGATCTCCACTGTGCGGCAGTCATAGCTCTTAAAAACATTGTACAGTTTATATATAATATCCCCTATGGGGCGAAGATTCTTGCTGCCAACCCCTGCAGACAGCGCCATATTCAGGGTGTCGTATGGTTGGATTCCGCGGAGCACGTCTACTGCAAACATGGCGATTTTGTCCTCGGGTACCGACTCAATATCAACGCCCCCCTCGGCGCTGAACATTAATACAGGCGCCTTTACATCGCGGGCTGAGTCTATAATTATGCCGGTATAGAATTCCCGGGCGATATCAAGTTTCTCCTCAACAAGAACACGCTTAACTTCAAGCCCTTTTACCTCCATCCCCAGGATATCTTCCGCAACCCGAGCGGCCTCTTCGGGTGTGTCAGCAAAACGTACGGCTCCCGATTTACCTCTGCCGCCTGCCCAGACCTGCGCCTTGATGACGACCGCTTTCCCCAGCTTCTCCGCCGCCTTTCTGGCATCTTCAGCAGTTGTAACTACCTCTCCTTCAGGGACAGGAATCCCCAATTTCTTGAAGATCTCCTTCCCTTCATACTCATATAAGCGTGCCATCTCTCCTCCATGAGTTTTGATTTCTACGGGTTTAACTCACCGGCGTTCGCCTTGATGAAGATACCCCGATGTCAGTCTGTGTGTAGAGCTTTTATATGTGTAACGAAAATGGGAAAATTTGGTGATGTTAATTAACCCTTAATTGCAAAAAAAGAATAACAACAATAATAAATATCTGTCAAGCAAATTTATCTATCATTTATCTATCATGACAAATATTTTTCCGTCATATGTATAAAGTGGCAAAATTTGAAATGTCATAGTCCATAAATAAATGTCAGATACAACAATATTTTTAGGGGAATAAAATAAAAATACTTGACAATCGATTTGTCTGTTTGCTAAGTCAACAGCACATTTGGGTTCATCAAATTTCGCCTCGAACGTAAAAAAGTCCATCTCTTCTGCCTGGCCATAATGGAATCTTAAGGGAGGTTCTGAAGGTCATCAGGGCCGGGAATCCCGATATAAAGTTTAAAGGCCTCTGAGTGATAGGGGTGTCATCGCATGTTACCCTTAGTTCAAGCCGTTGATGTGATACAATTATCCGCCACCCTCGTAATTTTGTTTCGCAAAGGAAAGAAATGGATTCTAAAACTGCTCCACCACTGAGCCTGGCCTGGTTTATCTGGGGCCTGGGCGTTCTTTTCTATATGATGGGGTTTTTTCAGCGCATGGCTCCCGCTGTGATGACAGAGGAACTGATGCGGGATTTCACAATCAGCGCGACAGCGCTGGGCAATCTTTCAGGCTTTTATTTCTACAGTTATGTGGTGATGCAGATTCCTACGGGTCTTCTTGCCGATATGTGGGGTCCGCGGCGATTACTGACCCTGGGCTCTCTGGTAGCGGGAATTGGCATACTGCTTTTTGCTCTGGCGCCTCAACTCATTTGGGCAAACATAGGTCGCTTTTTAATCGGCGGTTCTGTCGCTGTCGCCTTTGTCGGTTGTCTTAAGGTCTCAATGAACTGGTTCACATCACGTTACTATGCAATGATATCGGGGATGACGTTGCTGTTTGGTGTTGTGGGTGCCATACTGGCAGGACCGCCGCTTCGGTTGTTCATGGATCATTATAGTTGGCGCGTCATTTTTCTGTGGACGGCCGTGTTTACCTTCATTATCTGCGCCTCTATCTGGTTTTTTGTCAGAGATTACCCCCATGAAAAGGGATATAGGGATCTACAGAGTTGCAACTCTCTTCATGATTCCCAAATTCTATCAAAAGTTATTCGGGGAATTTATGAAGTGCTCACCTATAGAAACATAGACCTCCTTTTTTTAGCGCCCGGTGGAATTGTCGGTTGCCAACTGACCTTTACCGGTTTGTGGGGAGTTCCTTTTCTTGCCACCCATTACGGGCTGTCCACTTCTCAGGCAGCCGTGCTGACGTCTACCTCGCTGGTGGCCTGGGGTATAGGCTGCCCCATTCTCGGATGGCTGTCGGATCGCATCGGAAACCGAAAACACATATATCTTATCGGGTGCGTTCTGTCTCTAATGGGATTCAGCACTGTTTTTTTTGTACCGAATCTGCCGCTGATTATGCTCATCGGTCTGCTTCTGGTAACCGGTTTTAGCTCCGGCTCTGTAATCCTCGGTTTTGCCTTTGCCAAGGAATCGGCCCCGGCCTCTCTGTCGGGAACGGTGACCGGGATTTACAATACGGGAATGATAATAGGGCCGACCATCATGCAACCGGCTGTGGGGTGGGTCCTGGATCAAAAATGGCAGGGTACCGCAATGAATGGCATTCGCATCTACGGTCTGGACGCCTATCATGCGGGTTTTGGTCTTATGATCGCGTGGGGTGTCCTGTCAGTGATAATGCTCTTATTTACCCGTGACACCCATTGCCGTCAGCGGGTGTGAACTGAACAGCGAGCGCATTCCCCGCAACAAGTTGCGGGGAGCCCCACCAGTATCAACTTTATCACACACCTTTCATTCTGTTCAATTTCCTGTGATTACAATAGAGGCTATTGCCTTGACACGAAGTTATATTTTTGACATATTTCAGTTACCGAAGCAGCAAATTCCTTCATATTAGCGGTATCAGTGATGATGAAAAGGGATATTTCCCGACTTCCAAGTAACTTAAATTTGCAAATATTTGTAGCGTTGCCTCTGTGGGGCGCAGAGGCCCCACGCGACATAACAAGTTACTTTCCATTATAATGCCGACGTGTTGACATAGCGGAGCTTTTTACGAATGCATCGACGTTAACTCTCAGCAATAAATCGAGGCAGGAATATGGCATGAAATATTCTGAAGCAAAACAGGGGCGAATATTCGTAATACGCTTGGAGGATGGCGAAACGATTCATGAAGAAATTGAAAAATTTGCCCGTGATCAATCGATAACAGCCGCCGTCATGATTATCGTGGGGGGCGCGGCTGAAGGAAGCAGACTTGTTGTCGGTCCCGCGGATGGACATGAAAGACCAATTCATCCAATGGAGCACATCCTCGATAACGTCCACGAGATAGCAGGCACGGGTACCTTGTTTCCAGACGATGAAGGAAACCCGACACTGCATATGCATATGGCCTGTGGAAGACACGCAAATACTGTAACAGGCTGCATACGGAGCGGTGTAAAGGTGTGGCAGGTCATGGAGGTTATACTGTTCGAACTAACGGAGAGTACAGGTGAGCGAGTTTTTGAACCCGATCTGGGGTTTAAGTTGCTTAAGCCGTGATCTCTATACAGATGTAATGATGGAGATATGGTATTGCTGGCATGTGTTCAAAGATATGATAATTTATTGTTGCTCTCGCGCGTGTGCGGGGGTGATCCTTACCGTAACGGGGAGTGTCACACAATCCGGATATTGTTGATGGAACCGGCGAACAGAATTATCGGGGAAACGATTTTCTTTCATATGTAAGGAGGCATGCGTTACGATGTCATACCAAAGCGGGCATCATTTTCTTCAAATCCCGGGACCAACCAATGTTCCCGATAGAATCCTTCGGGCCATGAGCCGGCCCACCATTGATCATCGCGGTCCGGAATTTGCGCAGCTCTCTCTGGATGTTTTCGCCGGGATAAAAAGGATTTTTCAGACATCGGCCCCGGTTATCATATTTCCCTCTTCAGGCACCGGCGCCTGGGAGGCGGCCCTGGTGAACACACTTTCTCCAGATGATAAGGTGCTGATGTTCGAGACCGGCCATTTTGCCACCCTGTGGAAAAACAAAGCGGTCCGGCTGGGGATCGATGTAGATTTCGTTCCGGGAGACTGGCGCCACGGGGTGAGCCCTGAAATGGTAGCGGAAAAATTAGCTGCCGACAAAAATCACCAGATCAAATCTGTCATGGTTGTCCATAATGAAACCTCCACGGGAGTTGCCAGCCGGATACCTGATATTCGCAGGGCTATCGACGAAGCGGGCCATCCGGCGCTCTTCATGGTAGATACCATTTCTTCACTCGCGTCTATGGATTATCGTCATGATGAGTGGGGAGTCGACGTTACTGTTGGCGCGTCTCAAAAGGGCCTGATGTTGCCTCCAGGGCTCGGTTTTAACGCGGTAAGTGAAAAGGCGATTAAGGCATCTAAAACGGCACTACTGCCAAAATCATACTGGAGCTGGGATGGTATGTTCAAACCCAACGAGAGGGGGTTCTATCCGTCAACGCCTGCCACGAATCTCCTTTATGGCTTGCGCGAGGCAATCCGGATGCTGGAAGAGGGAGGACTTGCCACGGTTTTTGCTCGCCATGACCGTCATGCCGAGGCAACGCGGCAAGCTGTAAGGGCCTGGGGCTTCGAGATTGTATGCGTGGATCCACAGGAATACAGCAGTTCCCTTACCGCCGTTTTTATGCCGGAGGGCCACAGTGCCGACGCTCTGAGAAGGGTTATACTGGAACAATTTGACATGTCCCTCGGCAATGGCTTGGGAAAGTTGTCGGACAGGGTCTTTCGTATCGGCCACCTTGGTGGTTTTAATGATTTGATGCTTGCCGGAACACTTTCCGGAATTGAGATGGGACTTTCGCTTGCGCGGGTTCCCTTCAAAAAAGAGGGTATCAGAGCGGCGCTCGATTATCTTGAACTGGACAGTTAGCGCACACTCCGTTGCTTGCGGCGGGATTAGCGAGCGAACAAAAAATAGAAATTTTTCTTAACAGGCCACTATGCCACTTTGCGGCAGTATAATGGAAAGTAACTTGTTATGTAGCGTGGGGCCTCTGTGCCCCACAGGGGGCACGCTACAAAGATTTGTAAATTTAAGTTACTTGAAAGAAATAAGGGAGGAATAAAGAATGAAACCTGTCATATTAGTTACACGCAAGTTGCCGGATGCCGTCGAAGAACGTCTTCGAAGAGACTACGACCCCATCCTGAACCCCGATGATGTACTCTATTCCAGTGATGAGATTATCGAACTCTCCAGGGGAGCCGGCGCCATTTTGCCCTGCCATACCGAGCGGTTTACCGCTGAGGTGATTGCCCGTTTGCCCGATAGCGTGCGCGCCATCGCCAATTTTTCTGTGGGGTACGACCATGTGGACACCGCGGCCGCCGGGGAAAGGGGTCTTATTGTAACGAATACGCCCGAGGTCCTCTCTGACGCCACTGCGGAATTGACCATGATGCTGATGCTGGGCGCGGCGCGGCGGGCCAGTGAGGGTGAACGACTGGTCAGGACACGGGAGTGGAAGGATTGGAGTCCCAGTTTCATGGTTGGGACACAGGTTACTGGCAAGCGTCTGGGCATTCTAGGATTTGGTCGTGTCGGCCGGGTTGTTGCCGAACGGGCGCGCGGATTCGATATGGAGATTCACTATAATGATGTGAAGAGAATGCCGACCGAGCTCGAGAAGGGGGCAATCTATCATAAAACCCCCGGGGAGCTGATGCCCCATTGCGATTTTTTGACACTCCACTGTGTGTCTTCGCCGGAAACGACAAAGCTGCTGAATGCGGACCTCATTTCTCTTTTACCGGACGGGGCTGTTGTAGTCAATGCGAGCCGGGGTGTTGTCATCGATGATGACGCGTTGATTGCGGCGCTCAAATCCGGAAAACTGACAGCCGCCGGTTTGGACGTGTATAATGGAGAACCTGATATCCATCCCGGATACCGGCAGTTGTCCAATGTGTTTCTCATGCCGCACATAGGCAGCGCTACGAAGGAGACGAGAGTCGCCATGGGATTCCGTGCGCTTGATAATCTGGATGCGATCTTTGCCGGAGAAGAACCACGCGACCGCGTGGCCTGAGGACGTGAACCGAGCAAATACAAAAAATTTTCCCCGCAATTTGATGCGTGGAGCTTCAATCTTCCCGGACGCAGGGCAGGGCTTGTGCGGGGCACCCGCGGTCAATTATCGCCCTTTCTGTGATTCCTGAAATGTCACCGCCGGGATTATTGGTATAATGATGCCGGCGGTGTGCTCACTCTTCTCAATGGTGGATCAATCCGTATTCCCATTCGGGAC
Source organism: Deltaproteobacteria bacterium (assembly GCA_030603465.1). Lineage (GTDB taxonomy): Bacteria > Desulfobacterota > Syntrophia > Syntrophales > UBA2210 > JAFGPZ01. The sequence goes on along the minus strand of JAUVXT010000008.1, from coordinate 605 downwards.
TTTCCTTATAGATTCCACAAAGTCCCTGACCAGCATAGCCAAACAACCCACAATTATAATCCAAACCGCCACAGATTCCAGCTTTACAGCGTAATAGCCGAAGAAAACAACGCTCATCAAAACCGCGATTGATCCAGTTATTATGTTACTCATGAAACCACCATACTCCTTTCAATATATCTCCCCTCTCGTGGCGGGAAAACATGTACCCTGTTTAACAACGGTGAATAGTGTGGGCTGTTTTTCACCTTCCGCGCAAACCGCCGCTACGTGCCGGCAAGGTTAACGAGCCAGCGGGCCGTTCTCAACAGCTGGGCGTCGTCGCCTCTGGGTCCCACAAGTTGCATCCCCATAGGCATGCCATGCGTACCCTGCAGGAGAGGCAAACTGATAGCGGGCATGCCGCACAGGGTCCATATGGTGCAAAAAATCGGGCTTCCCGTCGATTCCAGGCCGACGGGGGCCTCTCCGGTAGTGGCGGGGGTAAGAATGGCGTCATACCATTCAAATACCTTGTCAAAGGCGCGGTTGAAAACAGGGATCTGACTCACCGCGCGATTGTAATCCACGGCAAGAACCTTCCGGCCGCGTTCGATCATCTCCAG
>JAUVXT010000203.1 GCA_030603465.1 Deltaproteobacteria bacterium | reverse complement strand
CGCGTGCCCTGGATGTGGATACCCGCATAGCCGAGGTATCCTGCACAACTGAAGAAATCACCGTTCGCCTTGTCAGTGGGGGCACGAGTACAATCTCTCCGAGACGGCGTGTCTCTCCCTGTGAAGCGGAGTTGATGCGTTTATCTGAAAAGAAGGACGCCCTGTTTTCTCAGGCTGTCACAGCCGAGACCTTTGGCCGTGTCTATGGTCAGGGGGTAACAGAAGTGCCCGCCTGTTTTCAGGCAGCCCTCTCTCTAGCTGTGCTGGATGCATTTAAAAAAGCGGCCCCTGAAAAAATTAATATTGTGCCCGAACATTCAGAAAACGCGGGCGCCATCCTGGGTACGGTAATAGACATTAATGAAATACCCATTTCCGTTGTCATGCCGGTAAACTTTTCCCCGGGAGGCATAGGCCCCGATGAGGACTGCGAGGGGAGCTTTATGACGGGACATAAGGGTGAGATGATGAAATCGCTGGGCTTTCCCCTCCCGACAATTGTGGTTGAAAGCAAGGTCTTCAACGCCCTTTTCTCGGACCTTGATGAAAACAAGTTTCTCATTCGTGTTTCTCCCGAGAAGGGTGACACGCGTGTCAGTACTGCCCTGAAAGCTGCCTGCGGGGATCTCGGATTGTCGTGTCTCTATCGCGACGATCTCTTCCCATATAATGCCGAAGCCTTTCACGGCAAGGCGATCTCCTTTGCAGACAGGCTGGAAGGTCTTGCGTCCGACCTGCGCAAGGCGGAGATTGCCGCAGACAAGGTCAGGATAATTGCGGAGTTGGCGCGTATGGTATCGGAAGACGCCGCCGGATTTACCTTCATGAGTAAAGATGTATTCAGCAAGGCTGAAAGCCCCGGGCTGGAACCGGGCACAAGCGCGGTGCTCTCTCTGGTGGTGACAGAGGGATACATTAAGGACATGGTAATTCCCCTGCTGAATGAAAAGGAACGGGAAGACTATATCGCCATTGTAGTGAACGCAATATCGAGATTAGGGAAGATCGTTCAGTAAGGAGGCGTATTCTATGAAGATACTGGTCATATCGACGGGTGGAACCATTGCTTCCAGTCAAGGTGAGGAAGGGCTTATCCCCACCATGCCGGGGGAGGTACTGCTGAAAGAAGTGCCGCAGCTTGGCGGTATAGCGGACTTCGAGGTACTCGATCTTCTCTCTGTAGACAGTTCCAATATCAACCATGATGACTGGGTTAAAATCATCAGATCTATCATGGCTAACGAAAAAAAATTCGATGCCTTTGTCGTTTCCCACGGTACCGATACGATGGCCTATACCGCCGCGGCATTATCTTTCGTGCTGCGCGGGTTTTCGCACCCTGTCATCATTACCGGCGCTATGCTTCCCATGGGAGATCCGAAAACCGATGCCAGGGATAATCTTCTTCATTCCTTCATGTTTGCAAAAGCGATGAAAGAAAATAACAGGTCAGGCGTCTCGATCTGCTTCGCAGGGATTCTGATACACGGTCCCAGGGCCAAAAAGATATCGGCTAAACGGATGAATGCCTTCGAGTCTGTCTTTTATCCGGCTGTCGGGAAGATCGAAGGCGGCAAGGCCGTCCTCACCCATATTCCTTATATGAATACTGCCGAACTGATAGACAGGGAAAACCCCGATTTTGATTCATCTATTCTTCCTGTAAAGATATTTCCAGGTTTCCCCGCACAATATATGGAACAGTTTGTGTCTATGAGACCGAAGGCTATCGTGGTGGAGTGCTTCGGCCTGGGCGGACTTCCATATCTGGGAGAAAACCTGCTTCCCGCCGTTACTCAGGCGTTGGACATGGGAATTATTGTCGTTATTACCACTCAATGTCCCCGGGGGGGAGTGGATCTCACCACCTATGATGTGGGGCAGAAAAGTCTCAAACTGGGCGTTATAAGCGCCGAAGACATGGGCTTTGAGGCGATCATTGCCAAACTGATGTGGCTCCTGCCACGCATATCTCCGGATCAGATGTCTGAAATGTTTGCATTCAATTTTTGCGATGAAATAGGACGATAGCGCAGAGAGGCATATCCTCTGTGCCTAATCCCACAGAGGCAGACAGATATCGTCCCGCTGCTTCAGATTCACCACCCGGATATGAAATTGTTTGACCCTTGTTGCAGCGAACCAACTTTTCTGCTACTACTGCGGGCAGACCAGGGCGCGAACAATATTCTGAAATATCTGGCCGGGGTATATGAAATGGAAAAGGTTATAGGAATATTAGGCGGGATGGGTCCGTTGGCTACCGTCGACCTGTTTCAAAAAATTGTCCTGCGGACGGAAGCGAAGACCGACAACGATCACATACACATCATTATTGATAACAATACGAAAGTGCCGGACAGGACCGATTATATTATTCATGCGGGCGAGTCCCCACTCAATTATCTAATTAAATCGGCCGTAAAACTCGAAATGATGGGGGCCGACGTTATCATAATGCCCTGTAATACGGCACACTATTTTTATGATGAAGTTACCGCATTTATACAGATCCCATTCATAAATATGATCGAAGAAGCGGCAAAAGAGATTAAAAAGGATTATAAGGGAAGTAAGGTAGGGCTCCTCTCTACAGAGGGAACGAGTAAGTCAGGCGTCTATGATAAGGTTTTTGAGAGACACAATATCGAATTTATAAAACCGGATGAGAGATCGCAAAAATATGTTACTGAAATAATATACGCCGTCAAGAAGGGTGATAAGAATCCCGATAAAAAAGGTTTTTTAAAGCTCTTGGAGAGCATGAAAAGTGAAGGGGCAGAGGTATTTACATTAGGCTGCACCGAATTGCCCATAGCTTTCCAGTATATGGATATCCGAGAAAAATATATCGATCCTACCGACATCCTGGCCAGGCGGGCCATAGAATTTGTTGGAAAGAGAGTCGTTGATGCAGGCAGGCGACAATTATATTAAAGGAGTGATTAAATGGGAAAGACGAGTGTGTGGAACGACTATGGAGAGGAACTGGAGAGACGATTACGACTGAAGACCTATCCTATAGCCTTCAAGTTGTTAAAGAATGAGAAAGATATACCTGACGGAAGCCAGCGACCTTTTAAGGATCTGGGGCACCGTCTGGCGCTTTGTCAGGCCTTTCAGCTTTCGCGCAGGGAGGGTGCATCTCTGACTATGCTATCGGAGGATATGTGGTGCCACGAACCTGTTCTGGCATATGGACTTATGGAACCCCTCCGGTTCTGGTTTGAAGGGCACACCCGTTATCCGAGAGATGTATCGACTTTGGAAGCGGGGACACATTTCGTTCAGGATTTTCCGAGACTTGAGGTCGGGAAATATATAGGCGTCGCCTCGGCCCCGCTGAACAATGCCACATTCGATCCCGATCTTGTAATTATATACTGTGATTCATCGCAGTTGAGCTTGCTCCTTCTGGGGAGAGAGTGGAAGGATGGATATGACCTGAAACACTCCCTTTCCTCACATGCGGCCTGTGTTTACGGTGTGGTGCCCGTTGTGCTCGACGAGGGGTACCAGGTGGCTGTTCCGTGTCGTGGCGACCACTACGCCGCCGTAGCCGGTGATGATGAAATGATCTTCACAGTTCACAAAAACAAACTTGATGATTTGATGACAGGATTGAGAGAAGTAGAAAAAACCGGCTCTAAATTGCCCCAGGGATATAAAATACGTCCCGGATATCCCCAATCGGATGCCTATGAAGAGGTATCCAAGATGATGGGACTGAGATAGTCGTATTCGCGGACACGGGGATGTGCGGTGAATGCAGACCACCGAAGCGATTGTGTTGTAACACGGGAATAATCGAAGGGTGTTCGAGAGACCGGGGCAGAATTGCTGTGATTATGAACGGTGAAAAGCTGGGGTATTAATGGGCGTTGTTGCGCGAATTCTTTTTTGCCTGTCTGTCGTTTCGACAGAAGGGCCTGCCCTGGCGCGACATCTTTGGGTGATTCCGCTGTCCATGCAAGCCAGGTCCGGGCCAGGGAGAACTCTAAAATTTCTCAGTCGTGAAGACTCCTTCGAAATGACAGAGTATCGTTGACATGCCCCTGGCCTTTGGGCTCCCTGGAGTAATCTGTGAAATCTGTGGATTCAAAACCAAACATTACAAATTCACCAGTGCTTTTCCCTGTTTCTGATTTCACCCGGGATAAGTTTATCTATCCCAGAGCAGGAAGAGCGACAAGACCATCAGTGCGTATGTTGAAGCCCTTTCGATAGGCGCTCAATTTCCGCCAAAACAGCCGGAGATTCCCCGCAACTTATTGCGGGAAGCTTCAATAATCCCGCATTTTCTTGTTTGTTATTAAAAAATACTTGAATTAGCCGGCTTTCAATGTTAAGTTATTCCAAAATCCTTGAATAATGGCCGGAAAATGAAAAGAAGCGGTAGTTATATACAGCAGATCACAGGGTACAAAGCATTTATTCTCGCTCCATTGCCCCCTGATCCCGCTATAGAACTTGATGGAACGCTGCAAAACCTTCTTTCGAAAGCGGACATGTCACTGGCCCGCCTTGATGGTATGGGTTATATTCTTCCGGATGTCAATTTCTTTATTGCCATGTATGTAAGGAAAGAGGCGTTGCTCAGTTCCCAGATTGAAGGCACCCAGGCGTCCCTTCAAGATCTATTCGGTTATGAAGGTGGCGGGAAGCCAAACAATATTAACGATGTATCAGATGTTGTGAACTATGTGAAAGCGCTCAATTATGGCATAGAAAGACTTGATGACTTACCCATAAGCCTCCGGTTGATAAAGGAAATTCATAAAATTCTGATAGAAGGTATCCGCGGCAGCGAGAAAAACCCCGGTGAATTCAGGCAGACCCAGAAC
>JAUVXT010000080.1 GCA_030603465.1 Deltaproteobacteria bacterium | reverse complement strand
CGCAGTCGGCCTTTCCTCTTCGAATAACCGGGCTTTTGAAGGGCCCCACCTTTACATGGGATATGACGGTACCGCCACGCATAGCCATGCCGTGGGTCTCCGCCGTGAGAACGTCCAGTCCTTTATTCATAGCGGCCTCGGCAAGAAGTCGCGTCAGGAACAGTACTCCCTGACCGCCCGTACCGCTGATGATTATCTGCTGTTCCATCATTCCACCTCCTTCTCTTCCATAACAATAGCGCCGACGGGACAAACAGCGAGACACACCGCGCAGCCGTTGCAGATATAAGGATCGACAGCCACCCTTTCAGTTTCCGCATCGAAGATGAGGGCGGGACATTCGAAATGAGTGAGGCACTTTTTACATCCAGTGCATTCTTCCGTAACTGTTATGCGATATTCCCTTTCGGGTTTTTGCGCCCCTCTGTCCATAAGACAGGGATGTTTCGAAATGACTACTGCCACGCCACCCTCTTCACTCCGGCAATATTTATCTGCCTCCTTGAGATGACCGACAAATTCTTCCAGATTATAGGGATCGCATTCCCTGAGGAATCGCACACCGCATGCCTTTACAAGATCGGGAATGAGAACCTGATTCCCCGGAGTTCCGTCTGCCAGGAGCCCCACCTGGGGCGTGGGCTGATTACCCGTCATGGCTGTGGTGGAGTTGTCCAGTATGACTACGATAAAACGGGCCTTTGTAAAAACGGCATTGATAAGGGGAGGAATTCCCGCGTGGAAAAAGGTGGAATCACCGATCGTCGCCACGATGGTGGGGAAATCTCCGTTATCGGCGGCATAGGCATTATAGAATCCGGCCGCCTGGCTGATGCATGCGCCCATGCAGTGACAGGTATCGACGGCGCCAAGATTCATGCCCAGTGTATAACATCCGATATCGCTGGGGTATATGCCCTTCGGAAATGTATCCCTTATGGCATAGAAGGCGGCCCGGTGTGGACATCCCGCGCAGAGTGTGGGCCTGCGGCCCTTTCCTTTCGGTGACTCTCCCTCCTCTTCTGACGGCAGGTCAAAAAATGTCCTCAAAACCTTTTCGATGACATCGGGGGTCAGTTCTCCTTCATTGGGAACGGGACCCGAATTTCTCCCCAGAATATCGCGATTTAAAAACTGCGTCTCGATGACGGGATATGTCTCTTCGATGACGAGTATCCTGTCATAGCCGGCATTTATATCTTCGATAAATCGGCTGTTCAAAGGGTAGGGCATATCGACCTTGTAGAGATCCACCTTTCCCAGCAATCCCATATTTTCGAGGAGATCGCAGGTGTGGGCATAGGCCACGCCGGAGGATATGACGCATTCTTTTCCCCGTGACCCATCTCCGGCAACGAGTGATGGAAAGAAACCCTCTTCACCGGCAATGTCTGCCATCTTTTCGTTGAGCAGGCGATGGAGATTGGTCAAAAAATTAGGCGTAGCCACCCATCGCCCCAGATTCTTTTCAAACCGGGCCTTTCTGTCAATCTGCACCGGCTGCGCGCAATCGACGTTTTGACGGGCGTGACAGACGGCCGTCGTCGGCCGCAGCATCACGGGAATTTCGTACTTTTCGGAAAGCTCGAAGGACCGCGGCACCATTTCTTTTGCCTCTCGCGGGCTCGCGGGATCGAATACGGGCACCCGCGCGAACTGCGCGAAGAAACGGCTGTCCTGCTCCGTCTGTGAACTGTGGGGCCCCGGGTCATCCGCCACAACAAGGACCAGTCCCCCCTTCACTCCGATATAGGCCGATCTCATAAAGGGATCGGACGCCACATTCAGGCCGACCTGCTTCATGGCAACGGCGGATCGCTTCCCCGTATAGCTGTTGGCCAGGGCAATTTCATAGGCCACCTTCTCATTAACGGACCATTCTATATGCATGCCCGTTTCCGTTTCCTTCGAGAATGCCACCACCGATGCCAGCACCTCCGATGCCGGCGTTCCGGGGTAGGAAGCGGCCAGGGAGCATCCCGCTTCGACAATCCCCCGTCCGATCGCTTCGTTCCCCATCAGTATCCTCTGTTCCAACTTACTCATCCTATGACCTCTCTTCTCGCTTCACCCATAAAAAAAGCCGCGAACATTGTCTGCTCACGGCTCTTTAAAGTTTTATATTGCTATCCCTTATGGACGTCGAACAGACCTCACTCCCCTATGTAAGCTGTGCCACCACCAAGAATTCAGATAATTGTTCAAACATTCCATAATAAATTCATTACACCTTTATATTGGTAAAGGTAGTTAGTAAACCACCCTTCACTGAAAAGCAAGCTTTTTTTGCAATAAAGTTGTTCAAGCATAAATACCTTTGAGCGGTCATTAAGGTGGTTTTTGCGAATAAATCCTGGCGAAGCGGAAGAAAAGCGATCCCAACTGTCTGAGCCCGGAGGGCGAGTTTTGGGATCGTCTGAAGCAAGCCCTGGATTTATCAAAAAGCATCTTAGACAAGCGAAAAGGTGTTTATGCGGTTCATCAGCTAAAATGCGAAATCTTTTTTAATCACGACTGTCAAAAACCCGTTTCGACTTCCGATCCGTCCTGGGAAGGGCATGATATTCCACTATTTCCACCTTTCCGCTTACCAGGACACCCTTTCTGATTTCGGTCTCTATCTTTTTCGCAAGTTTTGCGTCCCTGTTGGGATCGCCTCCTTCATCACGCTCGACATTTACGGTCATATAGTCCTTGCCATCGTCCCCGCGCTTGAGATGGATCTGATATTCGCTCCCGATCCCGGCCTGTCTGGCCAGTATCTCATCGATATGTCCCGGATAAACATTGACGCCTCTGATAATAAACATATCGTCGGAACGCCCCAGCAATTTGTCATGTCTGGGAAGTATCGATCCGCAGGGACATGTCCCCGCAATTGCCCTCGTCAGATCGCGGGACCGGTAACGGATCAGCGGCGCCCCTTCCTTGCGAAGCGTCGTGTATACCATCTCACCCACCTCCCCTTCCCGGACAGGCTCCAGCGTATCGGGATCGAGGAGTTCCATGATATAGTAATCGGCCCAATAATGTATGCCGGTGTGATGGATGCAGTCCAGTCCTGTTCCGGGGCCGTAGAGCTCCGTCAATCCGGGAATATCGAAGGTGTGCTCCGCGCCCATCAATTCCTTGATCTTGCCGGTCATGGCGTCGTTCGATCGTTCCGCCCCGAAGATCACCTTTTTCACATTAATTTTATCGCGCAGTCCCCGCTTGTCCACCTCTTCCGCCATAAGGAGCCCCATGGAGGCGGTGGCGCATATGACGGTGGGCTGAAAATCGATGAGAAACTGCATCTGCATATCGAGATTTCCCGGCCCGGCCGGTATTGCAAATGCCCCGAATCGCTCACAGCCGAGCTGAAACCCGGCGCCGGCCGTCCACACACCATAACCGACACATATCTGCACCCTGTCTTCTCTTGACAGTCCCGCTATTTCATAACACCGGGCAAACATATTGGCCCAGTCGTCGATATCCTTTGCCGTATAGAACATTACCTTGCGCTTTCCCGTCGTTCCCGATGAGGCGTGGAGCCGCACGATCTCTTTCATCGGTGCCGATAGCAAGGGCCAGGGATAATTATCCTGCAGATCCTGGGCGGTAACAAAGGGGAGTCTTTTAAGATCATCCAGGGTTTTGATATCATCGGGAGTTACACCGGTCTCTTCAAACTTTTTTTTGTAAAACGCCGATCCCCGGCAGGCATGATTGACTGTCCATTTAAGCCCTTCCAGTTGATACGCCTCCAGTTCCTCTCTCGTCTGAAATGCGGGCATAAATGATTTTTCCATATGATCTCCTTTCCTCTTTATTACGAAAGAACCATAATTATGGTTCTTTCGTAATAAAGTTGTTCAAGCATAAATACCTCTGAGTGGTCATTAAGATGGTTTTTGAGAATAACTCCTGGCGAAGCGGAAGGACAGCGATTCCAACTGTTTGAGCCCGAAGGGCGAGTTTTGGGATCGCCTGTAGCAAGCCCTGGATTTATCAAAAAGCATCTTAGACAAGCGAAAAGGTGTTTATGCGGCGGTTCATCAACTTAAATGCGAAAGATGTAAATTTTTTGGGCAACAAGACGTTAAGAAACGGCCGGCCTCTTTATATAATAAATAATGATGCCCAGCAATATCATGGCCAGGCAGAGTATCTGCCCCATTGTCATGGCCCCCAGCACGAAGCCCAGTTGCGGGTCGGGATCTCTGAAAAATTCAATAATAAATCTCACCAGGCCATATCCGATCAGATAGAGGGAAACGAGGAATCCGTCAAAGCGACCCCTTTTTCTTATAGTCCACAGGATGATAAACAGGAATATCCCTTCAAAGAGAGCTTCATACAATTGAGAGGGATGGCGAAGCTGATGGGTGGGATCCATCGGGAAATACATGCCCCAGGGCATAGTGGTAACACGCCCGAAGAGTTCGCCATTCAAGAAATTTCCTATCCTCCCGAAGGTGTATCCCAGGGGGAGCGCCGCGACAAAGAGATCCGCGAAATGCCAGAATTTGATGTTCCTCTTACGGCAAAATAGAATGCCTGCCACGACTACTCCGATAGCGCCGCCGTGATAGGACATGCCGCTTATCCCGACATATCTGAAACCGTCCGTCAGATCGAAGGGAAATATAATCGCCAGGGGATGCGAGAGGTAATATCCGAAGTTGTAAAAGAGTATATATCCCAGCCGGGCGCCTACAATAAGCCCGATAATAGTCCATACGGCGGCGTCCTGAATCGTCTCTTTTGAGTATTTATGCCCCTCATCCTTTATCCTGTAGATAATAAGGAGGTAAGTGATAAAAAATGCGACAAGATACGTGAGTCCGTAATAGCGAATCTGAAAGGATCCGATAGTGAGAAGCGCAGGATCGATATGTTGAGGTATCTGGTTCCAGAAGTTCATCTTTCAGTCTCTTCTCAAGAAAGGGTCACACTTTTTATTAAAGTCGTTAAAGCACAAATTTCTTTCAGCGGTCATTAAGATGGTTTTTGAGAATAAATTTTGGCGAAGCGGAAGAAGAGCGATTCCAATTGTTTGAGCCCGAAGGAAGAGTTTTGAAAAGGACAGTGAGCGAAAGCGAACGAATATAGCTGAATCCTTCCTTGACTTTCTAAGAATCATCGTGGTTAGCCACGATGATTCTTTAAATCGCCTGAAGCAAGCCTTATATTTATCAAAAAGCATCTTAGACAAGCGAAGAGAAATTCGTGCAACTAAAAATCCTCTTCAATACGAAATTGGTTGCAGCGTATGAAAAGCGGATTTTCTCGTGAGAAAATCCGCGCAAACACTATATGTTCAATAAACCGGCAGCCTGCCGGCATCTAAGAGCCTCAGGTATTACAGGACGATGTCGAACAGGTGGAACAGGAAGATCCGCCTCCACCACCTCCCGGTCTCGAAAAGGCGGACATAAGCTTTTCCGCCCCCTTCTTCCCGCAGGCGGGACATTCAACGTCACTGTCGCTGTTTCTTGAAAAACTGATTACTTCAAACTCATGGTTGCACTTCTTACATGCATATTCATAGATTGGCAATTTATTTTCTCCTCCAAGATTGACAATCTCGCAAAAAGTCTTTTTCGCACTCCTTCGAACATTTTGGGAAGAAGATGATTGTGGTGGTTGGCGTTAAAAAAATCTAACTGTTTGAGTGCGTAAGCACGCGCTTTAGATTTTCAGCCAAACGCCGAAATCATCCCCAAAATGGTCATCAAGCGAGAAAAACTGACTTTTTGCGAACACATCAAGATTACACAGTAATATTTTAAGACACGGACAGTTCGCGTTTAATAAGACTGCCCTTTCAGTTCATCGACATACAACTCCGCATTATAGGCCGCCGTGGCCCCTTCACCGCAGGCATTGATAATCTGCCTGAATGACTTCTGCACGCAATCGCCGCACGCGAATATTCCGGCTGTCGATGTGGCCATGTCTCTGTCCACAATAATATAACCATAGGAATCGACTTTGACAAGATCGCTCACCATATCCGAGACGGGATCGAGGCCGATAAAGATAAAGACACCGTCGGCAGAGAGTTCTTTCGCTTCCTTTGGTTCCTTCACTCCCCTGATCCGTGCCCCGGTGACTGCCGTTTCACCCGTTATCTCTTCCACCACCGAATCCCATGCAAATTCAATCTTTTCATTGGCAATTGCCCTATCCTGCAGGATTCCCGTTGCGCGAAGTCGATCTCTCCGGTGAACTATGGTGACCTTGTTCGCAAATTTCGTCAGAAAGAGGGCCTCCTGGACGGCCGTATCTCCGCCGCCCACCACGATGACATCGCTGTTGCGGTAAAAGGGCCCGTCACAGGTCGCGCAATAGGACACCCCTCTGCCGGTAAATTCCTTCTCTCCCGGAACCCCCAGTTTCCGCCAGACCGCGCCGGTGGCTACAATAAGGGCGAGAGCCCTGTATTCACCTTTGCCCGATTTCACCTTCCAGCCCGAAATATCACCGATTTTATCCGTCTCTATCGACAGGGCCTGCTCCGCTTTTATTTCCATACCGAATGAACCGGCATGATCCTTGAGCCGGGCGATCAGTTCCGGACCGGTGATGTCGGGCAGTCCCGGATAGTTTTCAACAATATCCGTTATGGTTATCTGGCTCACGGTAACATTACCTTCCAGTAACAGGATATTCATACCGGCCCTCGACGCATATAGCCCCGCAGTTAATCCACCGGGGCCTCCACCAATGATAATAACATCATAAACTCCATCGGGAATATTAGCTTCCATCATTCTACCTTTCTATTACATTCTCTTTTTATGTCTTCTATCCCTTGATACAGCCGACAGCCCTCAGTCTCGCAACCTTTTTTGACAGGCCCGCCCGGTGCACGACATCCACCACCTCGTCCACTTTCTTATATGCCTCGGGGATCTCTTCGAGCAGTGTCCTTTTCCCCGTTGCCATAACGCAAACGCCGCGTTCTGCCATTTCGCTTCGTATTGACCTTCCCTTACTTGCCTTTATTGCCTTTGAGCGGCTCATGACCCTTCCCGCCCCGTGACAGGTACTGCCAAAGGTGTCCGTAAAAGCCGTCTCGGCGCCGGCAAGAATATACGATCCCGTCCCCATATCTCCCGGGATCAGCACAGGCTGTCCTGTCGCACGGTATCTATCAGGAAGCGCATAATGCCCGGGGGGGAATGCCCTTGTGGCGCCCTTCCGGTGAATACATACTTTTCGATTTTTCCCCTCAACGGGGAACTCCTCAAATTTGGCGATATTATGGCTCACATCATAGAGGAGACTCATCCCTAACTCACGGGGCGATATCCCTAAAGTCTTCTCAAAGGTTTGCCTCGTCCGGTGCATAAGTAGCTGTCTGTTCGCCCAGGCATAATTCGCCGCACACGCCATTGCAGCATAGTATTCTTTCCCTTCGTGCGATGCGAGGTAGGCGCATGCCAGTTGTCTGTCGGGCAACGGAAAATCCAGCTTATTAATGTGCTTCACCATCCTGGCAAGAAAATCGTCACAAACCTGATACCCCAGACCCCTTGAACCGCTATGTATCACTACGACCACCTGATCCGGTTCCAGACCGAAGGCCAGCGCTCTCTTTTCGTCAAAAATTTCTTCGACAATCTCTATCTCCAGAAAATGGTTTCCCGAACCGAGTGTCCCCAGCTGGGCCCTTCCACGCTCCAGGGCCCGTTCACTCAGGCATTCCGGCTCCGCGCCTTCCATCTTTCCCCCATCCTCGGTGGTGACAAGATCCTCGGGAAAGCCGTATCCATTCTTCACAGCCCATCGGGCACCTTCCCGCAAGACCTTTTTTTCTTCCTTGATGGAGAGTTTCAGATCTCCCTTGGAACCAACGCCGGAGGGAATATCTCTGAAAAGGGCGGTGACGAGATTGTCCATCCTCCCTTTAATGTCGGAAGAGGAAAGTCTGGTGGTTATTGCCCTGACACCGCAATTTATGTCATAGCCCACTCCCCCGGGAGAGATAACTCCTTCTTTCATATCGAAGGCGGCAACACCCCCTATGGGGAAACCATAGCCCCAGTGCATGTCGGGCATGGCAAAGGAGTAGTTGATAATGCCGGGAAGATGCGCCACGTTGGCAACCTGCTTGAGGCTTTCATCTGTGCCGATACCCCCTGTCATCTTGTCGCTGGAGTATATCATGCCGGGAACACGCATCCCCCCTGTAGGTGGCACGATCCAGCGATTTTCGTCCAGTCTTTCGATCTTTATCTCAGACATCAAAAATAACCCGTGCAGTCCAGCCATGAGAACCTTTTTTGACCTCTGCCCGGTGATATGTAACGGCCTTCACCTCCATATTCAAGCAGTGTCTGTCAGGATCAATTTTTTCTCCTCTGACTGTCCCCTTTATATGATAACTATCCATTTCGGAAACAAGAAAATTATGCAGGGACAATCCTTCACCGTTAAACAAGTAAAGAATCTCCCTCAAAAAGTTTACCATGAGATCCTCAAGACCTGACCCCTCTACGCGTATGTCTCTCTCCGTTTTGGGATATACAATATTTATATCGGTCATTATATCAAAAAGCGCGTGGGCTGCATTAGAAAAAAGTTCTTTTTCGTCTTTTCCGTATATCTCAACACCAAGATCTGCTGTATGGTCGAAGACGGCATATTTTTGTTTCATCTCGGATAAATCCTTTTGGTTATGTCAGGATTGCAAATTAGTCGACATTCCTTATATACCGGAAATCTTGCAGGTTAACCCCGAGGGAGAGGTCCCTTTGAAGGGTAACAAGCGAGCGGGACAGAAGGGCCTCATCCTTATGGCCGTAAATCGCCGCGCCCACCTTTCCGGGAATTGTATGCGCCACGGCCAGTATGTCATCGAATGTGCCGATCTCTCCCAGTAAACGAGCCGCCGTTTTCGGCCCCACCGACGGCACACCGTTAATATTGTTCGTCTTGTCTCCCACAAGCGCCAGGAAGTCTATAAATTGTTCGGGCTTCACGCCAAATTTTCCCACTATATAACTGCGGTCCAGATCCCTATCGTTAAAATGGTCATGAAGGGAAATGAAATCATCCAGGAGCTGAATAAACACCTTGTCTGTTGAAAGTATGACGGCATTCCCTCCACGCGCCGCCACCTTCGTCGCGAGCGTGGCAATGACGTCGTCCGCCTCCACTCCGGAAAAAGTGAAGGAGGAAACACCGCTCTTTAAAAATGACTCCTCAAATTCCTTAAGTCCCTTTTCCAGCGCCGCCGGAATGGGATCTCGTCCCGCTTTATAGTCTGCATAAAGTCGCAGACGCCATCCCGGCTCTTTGCTGTCAAAGACACAAATGGCGTGTGTCGGCTTTGCCTCTCGCAGGGCCCTTTGCAGTGACAGTCTGCTTGCCGTTATAGCCCCCTCCACCCTTTCGGGGCCATCGTCGCCCGGTTGTGCCGCATAAACACGGCGTATCAGATTCAGGGCATCCACCAGCAGCAATTTTATGTTCATTACAGACCCCCTGAAAAACAGACTATAGGATATTTACATTAAATGCAAAAGAGGTTAATATTTTGACTGGTTGACGGGGCAGACCCAAGACATCAGCAGACTATCCCGGGAGATTTGATCCTGATCAATGAATCCCTTACAGCGAAACCGAATTCCCTTCCGCGGCAGAAAAGCATTTGATATCCAGGTTGCGCTTCTGAAAATATTCCTGTCCTATCCGTTCCATTTCCGCCACTTTATCGTCGTCATGATCCGGCTCATGATGAAAGAGATAAAGTGATTTCACCTCGGACTCTTCCGCGAGTCTCAGCACTTCAGTAACGGGAGAATGACCCCACCTGACCCTGGCCCTGTATTCGTCGTCAAAATAGGAGGCGTCATGTATCAGCACGTCTGCCCCTCTCAAAAATCCGACAAGTCTTTGCCTGTAAAAAACATCCTGTGGTTCGATATCGTCAGGGACAAGCTCATTGTCGGTAATGTAGGCCATTGACTTGCCGTTTGAGTTCGTCAAGCGGTACCCGAGAGTGACACCGGGGTGGTTCAGGCTGATAGTCTTAACGGCAAGGCCCTCGATTTCATATTCACCCTCTGTGACATCGTTGAAATAGATCCGGGATGAGAATTCTTTTATCGTTATGGGAAAAGATATATTATCCATCTGCCCGGATATGATCTCCCTCGTAGTAATTCCACCGTGCGAGCTACCGTGTACGGCAAGTTCATTCCCCTGTAGAAAGAGTATCTTGAAATAGGGGAATCCGTGTATATGATCCCAGTGGGGATGGGTGATAAAGAGATTCATTTTAAGGCGTTTCTTCAGAGATAAAAGATAGTTGCCAAGATTTATGATTCCTGTCCCGGCATCAAAGATAAAAATCCTGTCCTTTGTCATCTCAACGGAGACACAGGGCGTATTACCTCCAAACCTGAGGGTATCC
>JAUVXT010000282.1 GCA_030603465.1 Deltaproteobacteria bacterium | reverse complement strand
CAAGTAACTAGAATTTACAAAATCGCCATAACTTATTGATACTTCTTAATATATGCCAAGTAATACACGAATTTAAATAATGCAAGTTACTTGCAATTATAATGTCCCGACTCGTCGGGGCATAGCGGAGCTTTTTACGAGTCCATCATAATTCTATTGCCTGATTTTCTCCAGATGACATCATCACCTGCACAAAAAACTCGGTTTTTGGGAATAAAGACTCAAATTGCACGGACTCTAACCATCCCCTCTGCCTGATCTCTTCCTGGTTTTATTGACCTATTTCGATATTTCCCTGAAAAAACGTCTCTAATAAAGTTTGAAACAGCGTGTTGACGTCTGTCTTTAATTTTCACACTGGAACATAGTTTTCTTGAACAATGTACCAACGGAGGCAAGTCCATTCTCATAGAAAAACACGTGGATTCCCATCCCCAGGAGCACCATGTCGCGGAGAATGTAGAGTCCGGTGATGGAGCCGGCTTCAACGGACGTGCTGAAACATCCGCACGCCACATCGAGACCCCGAATAAGGCTTACTAATAACGCACAGGTAAAGATACTGAGAAGCACTGAAGACACCAATGCCCCACCCCTGGTCAAGACCCCGAGGAGGAGACTCCCCCCCGTTACTATCTCTATCCAGGGAAGAAGAATGGCAGACGCATTGACCATCACGTCCGGGAGAATAAGATAATTTGCTATGGCCTGGGCAAAACCCATGGGATCGGCGGCCTTCACAATACCGGAATAAAGAAATGTTACTCCCAAAATCAGGCGAAACAAAAGCGCCAAAACAGGTGAGGTAAATATTCTTTTCATCAATTCCCACCGCTTTCCACAGGATACCCGGCATCGACCCAGTCGCCCCATCCATTAATGAGGGGCCTTACAAAAGAAAGGCCGTGCGCCTGTAATGCATGCGCCAAATTGGCCGCCAACTCGCAATTAATTCCGTGACAATAGGTGACTACAATCATGCCTGCATCGGCCATTTCCTTTATTTCCGAAATCCTGCTTTCGGCTTCCTGAGGGGGAATGTTGAGAGCGCCGGGTAAATGCCCCTTTTGAAAGGCCTCATAATCCCTGGCATCTAAAAAAAGCGCTATTCCCGCCTCATAAACCGTTCTCGCCTCTTCTAGCGACATCACCTGTAGTCCCTCATACGCAACGGTTGCTTCGGGCTCTTTCGACCACGACCCCACCCAGGGTATACCCCTTGGATTAAAACTGTTAAACCCTGAACCAATTATCAAACCCAGGACTATCAGGGCGATGCCCTGGCGAGCACCTATCCTTAATCGTCGTATGCCATTATTAAGATCCATAAAGTCTCGCCATTATCCCTTTTTACTTTTTAGCGCTTGCAGTAAATCCGGCCTTACGTATCCAATCCACTACTTCCCGGTCTTCCCTGTATGAATTGTCTAAAGGAACCATCTGCCACTTAAAAAGATTTTCTGTGTAAGGTAATCTGTTCAAACTGTCGAGCGTCTCCTGGAGCTGTGCCCTTTTTTTGGTAATTTTCTGATACGTGAATTCTAACACATTACTTTTCCCTTCATCCAGAACAATCTTGATTCTCTCCAGGCGGCGGTCAAGATCGGCAATCTCTTTTTTGATACGGAATTTCTCTCCCGCATCATGGAAAATAGATGTGGTGTTTTTCAGGGTCAGATCAAGCCTTCCGGTATACATACCAGCCCAATAGGACTGGACGACAAAGGTCTCCGATTCTTTTAACATGGTATGGAAAAAGCGGCCTTCGTGGCCTCCCATGACAAAATGGATACCCGGTATCTTGCTGATGATTTCGCGTTCCTTATCCAGGCCCAGACTGGAAAGGAGAATGACTATATCGGCCTCTTCTCTCAATCGTGCGACCATCTCCTCTGCCGTCTTGACCGGATCTATTGCCACGGCATCTTCCCCCATGGCCTTTCTGATTTCCTGTCCCATATCAGAAGAGAGGAGGCCGAAAAACGCAACCCGAAAGTTCTCAACATTATAGATGAAATAGGGTGGGAAAATCGTCTTTTTACTGGACGCATCTACCAGGTTGGCCGATATCAGATTCAGCCCCTGCGAGGCCTGTTCCTTGAGAAAGGGAATTCCCTGCAGCAGTTCCAGGTCTCCCACATTGACGGCATGTACTCCCATGCGGCTGTACGCACGCGAGATTAACCGTGCATTCATACTAACTTTTTCAGCGTCTTCCCCAACTCTCGGATCTTTAAAAAGTCGCCCGGAATCTACTAAAATAACAGGATGTTTTTCAGCCTTCAACTTATCAACAGAAGCAACCCGCCGGGCAAGACCGCCCAGCATAATGCACTTGCCTCATTCAGAGGTTTTGTAAGCAAACAGCCTGCCATTCAGGTTGTTTGTATGCGCTATGGTTACCTTGACAGTTTCGGCAAAACCGGCGGAAACAGCTACGAGAGAATAGAAAAGCATATAGAGCACCGATAGACACAGAGATGCTTTAAAATATGTCAATGCCTTCCCTTTTTCAGAAACCCGCGTCATAATAAAATCACTCCTTCAAGGATTTGTCATGTTAGTTGATTTATATCAAACAACAACCAAATTGTCAAGTTCTCCATTAAATACATAACCTTATGTCCTTACTTCTATGACTAGACCTCCCAGGTTTTCTGTGCCCCGGGTTCATGTGTTCTCCTTACCTTTATAACCTCGGCCATTATGCTGACCGCTATCTCTTCCGGCGTTTCCGCCTCGATGCCCAATCCAATCGGAGCATAGACTTTTTCCAGGACATCTTTTGATATTCCCTTTGCCTGCAAATTAGAGAAGAGGGTATCCTTCTTTTTCTTACTCCCTATCATCCCGACATATCTTGCATCAGTCTTCACAGCCCACTCCAACACCTTTTCATCGTGGAGGTGCCCCCTCGTAACA
>JAUVXT010000281.1 GCA_030603465.1 Deltaproteobacteria bacterium | reverse complement strand
CAAGAAAAGGAAGATCGAAGAATAGATCAATTGGATTTGTGGAGATAAGGTCCCGCCACCTTTGAGGTGGCCAATGGTTTTTAACCGCTTTGAGCGGTTCACATTTTTCAAGCCTCCGGTTTAACCGGAGGTATATGACTCCTCTGCCTTTTTCTAACAAAGATAAGGCAGCTAAATCAAATGAATATTGATGTGCCGGCAAAAAGTGTATTATCCCCTCCCTTGGTGGGAGGGCTGTAATAATGCATTTCTTCCTTCTATCTCATGGGGGCGGCAGGGGCATAGCATCAATCCCCGAGTCTGCAAGAAAAGGGGTGCATGAAATAAAAACTATGATATATTCGGAACGATTAGTAAAAAATACGCATTATATGGAGACAGGGAGGAACATGATGAAGATCAGGATTATACTTTTCTGTGTGATCGCTCTTTTTATTGCGACCTCGGCAATGGGGGAGGGGCCGGTGTCTAAAAGCACTGCCGAAGATCAGACGGGTGTTGAAATAACCGTGTACAACAGCAACCTCGGTCTCGTGAAGGAGACGCGAAGGGTGGAAATTCCATCGGGTCAGGGCGAATTGAGATTCATGGATGTGGCTTCGCGCATAAATCCCGTCACTGTTCACGTCAAATCCGTGAACAGTCCGGAACTCTTTGCTGTTATTGAGCAGAATTATGAGTATGATCTGATGAATGAAAAGAAACTGCTCGATAAGTATGTGGGGAAGAAGATCAAAATCATTGACTGGAACAGGTATCAGGACAGGAAAGACACTGTAGAGGCGGAACTCCTGAGCAACAATCAGGGGCAGGTATACAGAATCGGGAGTGAAATCTATCTGGGCCATCCCGGAGTGAAGGTTCTTCCTGAACTGCCCGAAAATCTGATTGCAAAACCGACGCTCACCTGGCTCTACAGGAACGGGAGCAAAAGGCCCCACAATCTCGAAGTGTCCTATCTTACCGACGGTGTCTCATGGAAGGCCGATTATGTCCTGGTCTTAAATGAAGACGACACATCTACAGATGTTTCGGGATGGGTTACCATAGATAATAAAAGCGGCGCAACCTATAGAGATGCCACGCTGCAACTGGTGGCGGGAAAGATCCACCGCGCGGAGAGACGATCACTGGACAGGGCCTATGGGATGAAGAGTATGGTGATGAAAGAGGCGGCCGAACCGCAGTTCAAGGAAAAGGCCTTCTATGAATACCATATATATGATCTTCAGAGAAAAACGACAATCAAAGACAGGCAGACCAAACAGATCAGTCTCTTTGAGGCGGCGGGAGTGGGTGTAAACAAGGAGTTCCTCGTTCACGGCACGAGGGCTTATTTCACAAGCAGGGCCAGAGGTGAGAAGACCAAGAATCCCGTTAGTGTCTATATCAAGTTCAAGAATTCGAAGGATAACAATCTGGGTATGCCCCTTCCTGAAGGTGTCATGCGGCTCTATAAGAAAGACGAAAAAGGGAGCCAGCAATTTATCGGCGAGGACAGGATAGAACACACGCCCGGAAACGAGGAGGTGAAGCTTAAGACGGGCGAGGCCTTCGATATTGTGGTGGAGAGAAGGCAGAAGGACTTTAAAAAACTGTCAACGAAGCTTTATGAATCGGAATGGGAGATAACACTGAGAAATCGCAAGAAGGAGGATATAGTGGTGGGTGTTATTGAGCCCTTCTTCGGAAACTGGCAGTTAATTGAAAGCAGCCATCCATATAAAAAGGTCGATGCCTTTACTGTAAGATTCGATGTAACGATTCCCAAAGACAAAGAGGTAAAGATGACATACAGGATAAGGGTGGGGATATAGGCATTTTTTTATTTCCAACTTTGATGCGGCCGGGATTGCGATCAGGGACATGCCATCCATCCGGCTTGTCATAACGTGAAGATGATGTAGTTATTATTCTCTGGCGAGTGTTCATGAGATTGTTGAAAACCGGAACAGTCCTTCCCTGAATGCCTCCACGAAAGTCTCAATTTATCGTGATATAATGCCATTATTGCCTTGACAGAGAGATGGTTTTTGGCATAGTTTTTTCCTTAATAATAATTTTCCGTATATTTTCCCAGGGAAATTTGAGTGGACCACCGAATAAACTACTTGCTTGAAATAAAGGAGACCAAATGAGAAACGACTATCCAGTTATCGAGTGTGATGTCCTTGTTATCGGAGGGGGCAGTGCGGGGGCCATGGCCGCCATACGAGCCCAGGAAATGGACCCCGGACAAAGGGTTGTAATATTTGAAAAGGGTGACATAAAGTATTCGGGGTGTATTGCCCGTGGCATGGATGCACTCAATATCGTTGCCGTGCCGGGACTGTCGACGCCCGAATTGTATGTAGAGTCCAATCGCATGGCCTGTGAAGGAATAATGGACGAACCGGTCAATTATCGAATGGCACAGCGAAGCTGGCAGATGTTGCATAAACTGGAGTCGTGGGATGTCTGTTTTCCCACCGATGAAAAAGGTAATTACGAAGTTCTTCAGGTCCACCCGAAGGGACGCTTTTGCGTGACAATGAAAGAACCGGAACTGAAGGCGATCCTGTCTCAGCGGGTGCAAAGCCTGGGAGTAAAGGTCCTGAACCGCACCATGGGTGTGCAGCTCCTGAAATCGGGGGGAAGAATTACCGGTGCAATCGGAATGAATGTGCGCACCGGAGAAATTGTCGTATGCAAGGCAAAATCTGTTATCCTCACATCTGGGGGCACCGCCCGATTCGGACTGCCCAATAACGGATACCTCTACGGCGTATACGATTTCCCGGGGAACACGGGCGACGGTTATTGCCTTGCCTATAAGGCGGGTGCGGAGTTAAGCGGATTTGAATATACGCTGATCTATTATATCATTAAAGACATCAATGCACCCCTCCTGTATATAACATTGACCAGGGGAGCAAATCTCTTGAATGCCTTTAAC
>JAUVXT010000168.1 GCA_030603465.1 Deltaproteobacteria bacterium | reverse complement strand
GGTGTTTGTGTTGCGTGTAACCAACTTAAATGGGAAAGAAGGGGAAATAATTATTGTTTTTTTACCAGCGATTTCAAGTGCTGTTCCATTTCTTTCTTTGTAAGGGCTCCCGTCAGCTTATTAATGAGCCGCCTGTTTCTAAAGAGCAGGAATGTGGGGGTATTGCTGATTGAGTATTGTGAAACTGTGCGAAGATTTTCATCCACGTTCACTTTTGCGATCTTGACTCCACCGGCGTATCTGGGAGCTATTTCGTCCAGTATGGGGAGCACAATTCGGCAGGAGATGCACCAGGGCGCCCAGCAACAGATGAAAACCGGTCCCGGGAATGAATTGATTTCATTGTCAAATGTTTTGTCTGATATGTCTAAGACGTACCCCTGATAAAGTGGTGCGCCGCATCTGCCGCATAAGGGACGGTTGTGGAGTTTGTCATCAGGGATGCGGTTCTTGCTCTGGCATATAAGACAACTTACAATCAGTTCATCCAGATATGCGCCACACCTCCCGCATACGGGTAGGCCATTCATGATATGGCGCCTTATCCTATTTTTCTGACCGCATCTAAGGCATCTGATGATGAAATATTTTGGATGCATTTCCCGTTCGGAATAATCTTAGTGGAAAGATGATCCTCTCGATTTCTGTGAGGTAATGTAATGAAAACAAGAAGAATTTTAAAGGGGCATCGCTATCTTTATGGTTCCCCCTCTTCCCAGGATGTCGTGAAGATGAACAAACCCTTTAAGATGATGGCCTTCATCAACCACTGCAAGTGTGGTAATTTCGTCCTTTTGCATTGCCTCAATCGTTTCAGCCAGTGACGTTTCAGGATCAACCGTTTTGGGAGACCTGGTCATAAGATCGTCAACCGACTTGTCTGTAAAGTCTATTCCTTGCCTGACGCATCTTCTGACGTCGCCATCGGTTAAGATGCCGACAAGTCGATCTTCCCCATCCACGATGAGCACAAACCCCAGGTTTTTTTCATCAATTTTTTCTATTGCCGATGTGGTAGAATTTCGGGAAAGTATCTTCGGCACCCTGTTGCCACAGATCATGGCGTCCTTAACTTTGGCCATAAGCCTCAAACCCAGGTGCCCGCCAGGATGAAATTTATAAAAGTCCTTTTCATCAAACTTTTTCTCTTTGATCAGGGCAATTGCCAGGGCGTCGCCCATTGCGAGGGTGGCTGTAGAACTCGATGTCGGAGTGAGGCCAAACGGGCACGCCTCCCTTGCAACGCCGATATCAATAATTACGCTGCTGTGTCTGGCGAGTGTGGAATTCGCATTCCCTGTAAAGGCGATAAGCGGTACCCCGAGTTCACTTATCCTGTGGATTATCATGTTCAACTCGTTCGTTTCGCCGCTGTTGGATATGGCGAGTATTACATCAGATTTCGTCACAATCCCCAGATCTCCGTGCACTCCTTCAACCGGATGCAGGAAAAGTGCAGGGGTGCCAGTACTGGTGAGGGTTGCGACAATCTTCTTTCCGACAAGGCCCGACTTTCCTATTCCTGTAACTATGACACGACCTTTAGATGTGCTTATTATCTCTACCGCTTTTGAAAAATTATGATCAATTTTTTTGATTAGATCTAAAATGGAATCGGCTTCTATTCTTAAAACATTCTTTGCTTCTTCTAAGGAGTCGTTTTTGTTCACTTAATAAATACCTCGAGGCAGGATATTGCTTTTGTAGGATCCTTAATAAAATATTTGTATGTATCACTAACAGATATTATAACAGTTGACAAGGTGATTTTGTTCTAAACGACAGCGGGTATCTACAGAAACGCTTTTCAAAACAACAATATATACAAAAACAAATCTCCAATTTCTCATTGACACAGAAAAAGCACTTCCTTATAATGAACCTACAGAAAAAAAGTACTGAATAAATAAAAAAATGTCCCTTTAGGGGTAGAGGATGAAACTGAATACAAAATTCCAAGGTCTGTTGTTGATTGTTCTTTTCTTTCTTACTGGTTGTGCCGGGATAGATATATCCAAATCCACATACGCATGGACGCCTGAAGTCATCCGGGCGAGTGACACTATTTATGCGAATGTCCGCATCGAAATCAATCATGAATTGTCCCCGGAACTCACCAAACTGTGGAAGAAATGGCTTAACACGGATAGGAATATCCTCAACTGGAGAGAGGCCGTTAGTGACGCAATCCGGGAAGATATGAGGCGTTCCGGTGTTTTCACCAATGTGAGCTCCAGCGTCAGCACCGACTACGATTTTCTGGTGAGGATTGAAAGCCTTGAATCGCACCCCAAAAACTTTATGCTTGATATGGTTCTCACGGTCATAGATCCCAAAACAAGAAAGGCTGTTTTATCTTACAAAAGAGATGGGGATATGGGCGACTCAATGATGAGTTATGCCCCAAATTTACAAAAAGCAATCTCCAGTCAACTTGCCGATATCCGAAGGCAGATGCTAGTCGATTTTACGGGCAAGGAATCTCCCGGTTATCTCGCGTTTCTGGCGCCGTCTAAAGAGACCGAAAAGGAGACTTCTGCTGCAGGCGTGACAGAGAAAGAGGCAAGCGCTGCTGCCAAGCCTGCAAAGGACACAGAATCTCCTGAGGTCACGATATTTTCACCCAGGACGGTTCGAGGGTTACTGGTTGTCTCCAAGAAAGAAGCGACGGTTATCGGGTTGGCAAAGGATGAGTCGGAGATTATTGCTGTTCTTGTCAACGATGTAGAGGCCACGTTAAAGACTTTTCAGGGTGGCGTAAATTTCAGGGCGAGCGTCCCCTTGAGTGCAGGCGAGAGTGAACTGATAGTCAGGGCGATCGATAAGAGGGGCAACATCGGGACAAAGACATTGAAGATTCGCAGTGAGATTTCCGGCGTGATTCCAGTTGAGAAACCATCCGGTTCCAAACCCAATCTGTGGGTGCTTGCCATAGGGGTATCAGGTTATGAGGACAGCAATCTCGATCTGAAATATGCGGACAACGATGCCCGATCCATTGCGAAGGCGCTTAAGGCGCAGGAGGGGAAACTATTTGACGAGGTGCATTACAAGCTTTTGTTAAATAAGGATGGTACCCGTGAGAATATACTGGAAGGGATGAGTAAATTTCTCGGCATGGCCTCTTACGACGATCTGGTTATTATTTTTATGGCCGGTCATGGGGTCAAGGATAAGCAGACCGGTTCCTATTATTTTATCACTCATGATGCCAGGCCGGACACTCTGATGACGAGGGGGCTTCTGTGGTCTACATTTGACGAGGCCCAGAGGCGCCTTGCGAGCAATGTTTCCAAGGTGATGCTATGGATTGACACGTGCCATGCGGGGGCGATGAAGGTTGCCATGAGGGGAGCCGAGGCCGGGGAGGAACTTTCTCAGGCTCTGAAATCGGCGGAAGGCACCTTTGTCTTGGCCGCGAGCAAGCCCGGTGAGGAATCTGAAGAATCCGCACGATTCAAGCTGCCGGGAGAAACCGGGGGTCATGGGGTCTTTACCTACGCACTCCTTGAAGGATTGCAGTACAAGGCTGACATGGATAACGACAAAAGCATCACTATTTCTGAGTTGAACAGCTATGTGGCCAAGAGGGTTCCCAGATTAACCAAAGGAAAGCAGCATCCCTTCTTCAGGATGTCCGGCACGGATGTGCCGATATACATGAAATAATAATTTCTTGCAAATCGGGTAAAACAGAAGGATTCGTGACGTGTGTATCGGTAAGAATCCTGGATGCGCAGCAAATCCATCATCGGGGCGTCCGAACGTTCCAGTCCCTTTCCTGGAAAGAACCGGAAAGAGAAAAGATGGTCTTAGTATATGTGATGCCGTAACTTCTTATCTGACGGCTACTGTGTCTGCGTATCCTTTTAAACGCTCCTTTAAGCCCTCAAATTCTTCATCAGAATATGTTTTCTCCCTTGCAAAGCTTTTATCCAGGGTCTTTGAAGGAACAAATCTTTGCAGAAACAGTTTCCCGGCGCCTTTTATTGCTTCTCCAATTTTCAGGAGATCTTTTTCACAGAGAAGCGACCTTACAATCGTTGTGCGGAACTCATAATCTATGCCCGATTTCATTATCAGACCTATGCTTTTCTCTATATTAGCGGGATTTATCCTGGATTCTGTAATTTCTGCGTATCTTTCAAGGGGGGCCTTGACATCCATTGCGATATAGTCGATGAGGTTATTGCCGATCAGTCTTTCAATAACTTCAGGATGGGATCCATTTGTATCAACCTTGACGAGAAAGCCCATCGCCCTGATTCTTTCGACGAATTCGAACAGATCGGAATGTATTGTGGGTTCTCCGCCCGTAATGGTTACGGCGTCAAGCTTTCCCATTCTTTTTGAGAGGAAGCGGAAAAGATCTTTTTCGGAAATACACTTTTCGTAGAGACCGGGGTTTGCCAGTTCCGGATTATGGCAGTAGGGGCACCTGAAATCGCATCCCTGGGTAAATACGACCGCGCATATCTTTCCCGGGTAATCGATTAAGGAAAATTTTTGCAACCCCCCGATTTTCATGGATCATACCGCGAATGTCTTTCTTTCCTTAAATTCTTCCTGTTTTCCCTTGTTCCACTGTTTTACCGGGCGGAGATAACCGACAACGCGGGAATATATCTCGCAGGGTTCCTCGCATTTGGGACAAAGCTCTTTTTCACCCTTTATGTATCCATGATTCTGACAGACACTGAAGGTGGGGGTGAATGTAAAATAGGGGAGGTGGTAGGCATTGCATATCTTTCGCACAAGCGTTTTGATAGACGAAGGATCTTCAACACGCTCACCGGCAAATATATGAAAAACCGTTCCGCCGGTATATCTTGTCTGGATTTCCTCCTGAAGATCGAGAGCTTCGAAAATATCATCCGTGTAATTTACCGGAAGTTGAGAGGAGTTTGTATAAAACACCTCCAGTTCGTTATCTTCGGAGCCGTTCCCGTTGGCAAAAATGATGTCCTGATATCTTTGTTTATCTTTTTTGGCCAGGCTGTACGAGGTTCCTTCGGCAGGAGTTGCTTCAAGATTGTAGTTGTTCCCTGTTTCTTCCTGAAACTCTATTAATATATTCCTCATAAAATCCAAGACTTTTTTAGTGAATTCCTGACCTTCCGGATCGGAAATGCTCTTCCCGATAAAGTTCAAGCAGGCCTCATTCATTCCTATAAGTCCGATAGTTGAAAAATGGTTTTTCCAGTAGGCATCGAAACGTTTTTTCACATCCCTGAGGTAATGTTTTGTGTAAGGATAAAGGTTGCCGCTTGTGTAAACTTCCAGGACCTTGCGCTTTATCTCGAGGCTTTCCTTTGCCAGCACCATCAACTTATTTAAACGCTCCATGAATTCATCTTCTGTCTTGGACAGATAGCCGATTCTCGGCATATTGATGGTTATTACACCGATAGAGCCCGTCAGGGGATTGGAACCGAAGAGTCCGCCGCCCCTCTTCTCCAATTCTCTGTTGTCGATACGAAGGCGGCAGCACATACTCCTGGCATCTTCCGGGTTCATGTCGGAGTTGATGAAATTGCTGAAATAGGGAACGCCGTACTTTGCAGTCATCTCCCACAGGTTGTTCAGATTATCGTTTTCCCAGTCAAAATCCTTAGTAATATTGTAGGTGGGAATGGGAAAGGTGAAGACTCTTCCCTTTGCATCGCCTTCGGACATGACCTGGAGAAAGGCATTGTTAAATATATCCATCTCTTCCTGGAATTCTCTGTACGTTTCCTGCCTCAGCTCACCTCCGATAATAACACTCTGGTCCATATAGTAGGCAGGGACTTTCACGTCCAGCGTGACATTTGTAAAGGGTGTCTGGAATCCAACCCTTGTGGGGACATTGATATTGAAGATGAATTCCTGTAATGCCTGCTTCACTTCATT
>JAUVXT010000231.1 GCA_030603465.1 Deltaproteobacteria bacterium | reverse complement strand
GCCACGCCCCCACTGTGGCCGGTCTGGTCAGAACATTCGGGAGCGGGGCGATGACAAATAGTATAGAGGATATCGGAGAGGCGGCCTGCATCCTTGCCATAGGCACCAACACGACGGATGCACACCCCGTTATCGGTACGCGTGTCAGGCATGCCGTTCTAAACGGCGGAAAATTGATAGTGGCCAATCCCCGCTATATCCCAATGGTAAAATATGCAACCTATTTCCTGCAACTGCGCCCCGGGACAAATATTGCCCTCCTCATGGGTATGGCGCGTGTTATTGTTGATGAGAATCTCTATGACAGGGAATTCATAAAAGAGAGGTGCGAAAACTTCGAGGAGTTTAAAAAATCGCTCGAGGCGTTTCCATTAGACTTCGTATCGGAGGTGACCGGGGTCGATGCCGAGCTGATCAGGCGGGCAGCCATACTCTATGCCACCAACAAGCCCGCGGCTCTGCTGTACGCCATGGGAATTACGCAGCACGCGCACGGGACGGAAAATGTTATGGCGACGGCGAACCTCGCCATGCTGACGGGCAATATAGGAAAACCGGGAACGGGAGTAAATCCGCTTCGCGGTCAAAACAATGTCCAGGGTGCCTGTGACATGGGAGGCCTCCCCAATGTCTTCCCGGGATATCAGGCGGTGACCGACAGCGACATACGGCAGAAGTTCGAAAAGGCCTGGGGTGTTGCCGATCTGCCGTCCGGTGCGGGACTTACCCTGCCCGATATGTTTGAGGCTATAGATTCAGGAAAAATCAAGGCAGTTTATATGGTCGGGGAAAATGCCGCTGTCAGCGAACCCGATTTGAATAATCTGAGAGAGACGCTTAAAAAGCTGGAATTCCTCGTTGTTCAGGATATATTTCCTACAGAGACCACCCCGTATGCCCATGTTGTTCTTCCGGCAGCCTCATTCGCGGAAAAGGAGGGTACCTTTACAAATACGGAAAGGCGGGTTCAATGGCTCAATCAGATTGTGCCGCCTCCGGGGGAAGCCAAACCGGACTGGTGGATTACCTCCCAGATTGCCGGAAAGATGGGCGAAAGGGGTTTCGATTATCAATCTCCCGGAGAAATACTTTCAGAAATCACAGAAGTTACGCCGAGCTACGCGGGCATAACCCCGGACAGGCTCCAGTCGACGACTCTTCAATGGCCATGTCCTAATGAAGAGCATGGGGGGACTCCCATACTTCATGCCTACGCCTTCAGCCGTGGAAAGGGACATTTTGAACCACTGAGCAACAGGGAGCCCAAAGAGCTTCCCGACGAAGAATATCCCTTCATGCTGACTACAGCCAGAAGCCTTTACCAATATCATACAGGGACAATGACACGGAAGGTTTCAGGGCTGAATGAGATGAGGGGCGAGGAACTCGTCGAGATAAATCCCGAGGACGCAGTTTCTCTCGACATAAAAGATCTGGAGAATGTCAGGGTAACTTCGAGGAGAGGATCTGTTGAGACAAGAGTTTCAGTAACCGACCATACGCCAAAAGGGGTTGTGACGATGGATTTCCATTTCGCGGAAAGTCCCGTCAATATGATTACAAACGCGGCCCATGATCCTGTAAGTAAAATTCCCGAATACAAAGCCTGTGCTGTAAAAATTGAGAGGATATGACATGTTTCCCATAATCGAAAGAGAAGAACTGGCTCCATCAGTACACCGAATACGGGTAGAGGCTCCACTTGTCGCCAGTGGCGTCCAACCCGGTCAATTCGCCATCCTGATCATAGACGAAAAAGGCGAACGCCTCCCCTTTACCCTGAGCGACTGGGACAGAGAGAAGGGAACCGTCGATTTCGTCTTTATCGCGATAGGTAAAAGTACCGGACAGCTCGCTTCAATGAATCCGGGGGATAAACTGGACCACTTCGTCGGTCCGCTGGGCAGGCCTACCCATATCGAAAAATTCGGGAACGTAACCTGCATCGTAAGCGGCTACGGAATCGCCGCGATGAAACCCGTTATCAAAGCCCTCAAGGAGAAGGGGAACAGCGTAACCACGATTCTGCAATCACCTGATCCCGAAAGGATTTTCGGAAGGGAAGAACTGGAAGAGATAAGCGACAGAGTTATACTGGCAACCGGTGGTGATGCCGGATTTACCGATCCCACCTCTCTGAAACCCCTTCAGGCATTGGTAGAAAATCATAAAGAACAACCTGTTGACCGGATTCTTATAATGTCATCCTTCTGCCTGATGAGGTTATGCTGCGAAATAACCCGTCCCGCGAAGATTCCAACCTTTGTCCATCTGGCCCCGCTAATGGTCGATGGCACCGGTATGTGCGGCGCCTGCAGGTGCGTCGTGGAAGGGGAAACCCGCTTTGCCTGTGTCGACGGGCCGGAATTTGACGGTCATCTTGTAGAAAGCTGGGATGTCCTCATGGCAAGACGCTGTACCTATGCCGATGAGTTGATCGGTCAGCAGAGTTTCCAATGCGCAACCTGTTCACAATGGTAGTTTGTATCGCAATGTCGAGATAGGAGTTGATATGGAAGAACAAAAGAAGCCGAAAAAAGGGTTGAACTTA
This sequence comes from Deltaproteobacteria bacterium, assembly GCA_030603465.1. Lineage (GTDB taxonomy): Bacteria > Desulfobacterota > Syntrophia > Syntrophales > UBA2210 > JAFGPZ01. The sequence goes on along the minus strand of JAUVXT010000231.1, from coordinate 1,672 downwards.
AACCGTGTAGATATGCCGAAGCAGGAACCTGCCGTTCGCAGGAACAATTTTAACGAAGTTGCCCGGGGATATACATGGGACATGGCGCTGGAAGAGGCGGGACGATGCATCCAGTGTAAAAAGCGCCCCTGCGTGGAAGGTTGTCCTGTCAATATAGATATTCCCGAATTTATAAAAGCTATTCAGGAAGAAGACCTGTCAGAGTCAGTAAGAGTCATGGAGCGGAAAACCAGTCTTCCCGGTATCTGCGGAAGGGTCTGTCCCCAGGAATCGCAGTGCGAGGAACTGTGCACTCTGGGGAAAAAGGGTGCGCCCATCGCGATAGGGAGGCTGGAAAGATACGTGGCAGACTGGAAGCGAGAACAGGGAATCGCCGATATGCCCGAAATGGCCCCTTCAACAGGGAAAAAGGTGGCAGTAGTCGGCTCCGGTCCGGGCGGCCTGACGGCGGCTTCTGAGCTGGCAAAACTGGGGCATACAGTTGTCCTCTTTGAGGCCCTCCAGGTGGCCGGCGGTGTTTTGGTGTATGGCATCCCCGAATTTCGTCTTCCCAAGGAAATAGTCCAGGGGGAGGTAGATTTCGTAAAAAGTCTCGGCGTCGAGGTCCATCTCGATACGGTTATCGGGATCAATATGACACTCGATGAACTTCTCAATTCGGATTACGATGCCATTTATGTGGGAACAGGGGCGGGCCTTCCCATGTTCCTGAGAGTACCCGGAGAAAATCTGAATATGATCTATTCGGCCAATGAATTCCTCACACGCGCCAATCTGATGAAGGCCTATCTCTATCCCGACTATGCGACTCCGCTGAAGATGGGGCGCCGGGTGGCAGTAATCGGAGGCGGCAATGTGGCCATGGATGCAGCGCGATGTTCCGTGAGACTGGGAGCAGAGGAAGTTTACGTCGTTTACAGGCGTTCACGTGCCGAAATGCCGGCGCGTCTCGAAGAGGTGGAAAACGCGGAAGAAGAAGAGATACAATTCCACTTTCTCACCAATCCTACGGGATTTTTGTCCGACGGCAGGAGCAATGTCTGCGCCATGGAATGTATCCGCATGGAACTGGGTGAACCCGACGCGAGCGGAAGGAGACGTCCCGTGCCCATCGAAGGGAGCGATTTTGTCATGGATGTGGACACCGTCGTCGTCGCGTTGGGGAATGCGCCCAATCCACTGGTGCCGAACACGACTCCCGATCTGGAGATAAGCAGATGGGGAACTATCGTATGCGATGAAAAGGGTAAAACAAGCAAAGCCAGGGTCTGGGCCGGAGGCGACATCGTAAGCGGCGGCGCCACCGTAATCAGCGCCATGGGAGAGGCAAAGATTGCCGCTCATGCCATACATGAGTACCTTATAACCTGATACATGGCAAGTAGACCAGGTATCATAAAGGAGAAATCCCCCGCTTCTCACAGATAGGCGGGGGATTTTATTTTACCCAATTATCAATTTTCAAATATGGAATTCGGTTAAATTCCTTTTCGTTATTTGTGACAAGTATGCAATCAATGGAAAGGGTATGGTAACTATTCAGCACAATGTTCTTTCACATCCATAAAGGCTGGATGCTTTCCCTGAAACAACAAGCGCAAGGCTTCGGACGCAGTGATGCCTTGTTTCCTGCACGTCGACAGATAGCTTCGGATTCGGCAGAATATTTTTG
>JAUVXT010000160.1 GCA_030603465.1 Deltaproteobacteria bacterium | reverse complement strand
ATTAACAGTAAAAGATATTGACGTAAGTTGTAATTTCTATTCAAAAGTTATGAACATGGATATAATTCAATTTGGGAATGGAAGAAAAGCGCTTAAATTTAGAGATCAGAAGATAAATCTTCATCAAAAAGGAAATGAATTCGATCCTAAAGCTGATAATCCCACCTGCGGTTCCGCTGATCTCTGCTTTGTCTCCACTACAGACATAAATGAGATAGTAAAAGAATTAACGGTTAAAAATATTGAAATAATTGAGGGTCCCGTTGAACGGACCGGAGCAAAAGGAAAAATATTATCTATTTATTTTAGAGATCCGGATTTAAATTTAATTGAAGTATGTAACTATATATAATTATTGTAGAACAAGTCAGAGCATTTGATCGGAATTCGCTTGCGGTGGCCGAACAGCGGCTGGAACTGTAGGCCCTTCGAAAATTTATATTTCCTTCGGACCTCAGCTCAGTTAGCCCACACAATATAGGATGAAATGAAATTGTCTATGAAAGATTTGCTCAGTAAGCTCTCGTCCTGCCGGCATTCCGCGGGGCGCTGAAAAACCGTTAATTGTGGTCATTTTGCCATTAAATTAACGGATATTTGACAAATAACCGTTAATTGTGTATATTCCTCCCATGGCGACAAACAATGCTATAAAAGACAAAATTAAGGTTCTCAAGACCCGATACGACCAGCTTCGGAAGGGAAAGGAGCCTTTGCTTGGGATCATTGATGAGTCTGAGCTTTCGGAAAGCGTTTTCAATTCAAATGCGATTGAGAATTCTACCCTGACGCTCAAAGAGACCGAGCGCATTCTGCTTGAGTTTGAAGTCTCCCGTAATGTCTCGGTCCGGGAGGTTTTTGAAGCAAAAAATCTCATGCGGGTGATGGAATATACAAGAAGTAAGGCCGGCGAAGCGGAGCTTTCCAGAGACATGATCTTGTTCCTGCACACAATGCTCATGGGAAACATCAATGACGCTATTGCGGGGCGGTTCCGCACGGCGGGTGAATATGTTCGCGTGGGAACGCATATAGCTCCGGCGCCGGAACAGGTGGAGAACATGATGGAGGCGATTCTGCTGGAATTTTCTGCGGATCAGACTGCTTATTTTGCCGATAAGATCGCAAAATTTCATCTGGATTTCGAGACGATTCACCCCTTTTGCGATGGGAATGGAAGAATGGGGCGCGTGATCGTCAATTATCAACTCACGCGGTCTGGTTTTCCAAACATTATCATACGGGATAAAGAGAAACAGGCGTATTATAGAGCATTCGGTGAATACCGCGATTCAAAGAAGGCAAAGAGCATGGAGAAACTTATCACGCTGGCTTTGACGGAATCGCTCCATAAGAGAATTGCCTATCTGCACGGCGACCGGATAACCCCGCTCGCAGATTTTGCACGGGCACATAAAAGATCAATTCACGCACTTCTCAACGCCGCCCGCAGGCAGACCGTTCCGGCTTTCCGTGAAAAAGGCGTGTGGAAAATTGGGAATTAACGTGCTTAAAGAATTGACGATACCCCGGAGCTTGCTGCGAGGAGCTTCCATTTGAAGCTTTTTACTTTGCCGTCCAATCTTGACTCTTTACGAGTCCATCAATTTTTACTTGAGAATAAATAATGGTTATGATAACGAACACCTTTAGGATAAACATGTTCTTCAATATAAAAGTAAAGGAGGTGAATCGTTTAGTCTCTGTCAGTCTTTTTTTAATAATTAACTGAGAATGAATAAAAAGGAGGAAAGCTATGATTAGAGCGTTGGGAGGTGTATTTGACAGGTGGGCCCGGCGATGGATGCCGGATCCGATGCTTTTTGCGATATTACTTACCTTTATAACCTTCATTCTGGCCTTGATCTTTGCCGATCACGGCCCTTTCCAGTTGATAAAAGATTGGTATAAAGGTTTCTGGGCGTTATTGACATTCGGTATGCAGATGTGTTTGATCCTGGTAACCGGACACGCCCTCGCCACATCGCCTATTGTGAGAAAAGGCATTGAAAAACTAGCCGAAATACCGAAACATCAGACCGGTGCAATTGCTCTCGTCGCATTGACGGCGGCGATTGCTTCCTGGATAAACTGGGGGCTGGGAATAATTGTTGGCGCGTTGATGGCTCGTGAAGTAGGTCGCAGCGGTCATCTGCGGAATATTCCCATGCATTATCCTCTCCTGGGTGCTGCGGGATATGCGGGATTCCTGACATGGCATGGTGGTTTATCTGCATCGGCCCCCTTGCTCGTAGCCACAAAGGGGCATTTCCTGGAAAAACAGATCGGGATTATTCCCACCAGTGAAACCCTTTTCAGTCCGATGAATATCGTTATCACGCTGGCCCTTCTGGTTGTTATTCCTTTGACATGTATGCTGATGGCGCCGAAAAAGAAGGAAGAAATTGTAACTATTGTCGATATCAATCCGGAATTGGTGGAAAAGGAGGAGGTTGCGGCAATCCCCAGAGATAAGATGGTTCCCGCCGACAGGATAGAAAACAGCAGAGCCATTTCACTGATTATCGGTATTGCGGGTTTGACATACGTTGTCTATTATTTCGGGACAAAAGGATTTAAACTGAACCTGAATATCGTCAACTTCACATTCCTTATGGTCGGGATCATTCTGCAGGGCACCCCAAGCACTTACCTACGGGCCGTCAGAGAAGGCGTCACGGCAGGTGCCGGGATTATTGTCCAGTTTCCCTTCTATGCCGGCATTATGGGTATGATGAAATTCTCCGGTCTTGTCGCAGTCATCGCCGGATGGTTCGTAACAATTTCTACTCCCACAACATATCCAGTCTTTGCATTCCTGAGCGCCGGAATTGTGAACCTCTTTGTTCCTTCAGGCGGCGGTCAGGTGGCAGTACAGGGACCCATCATGATTGAGGCCGCAAAAGAGCTCAGCTTTTCGATAAACAAGACGATGATGGCCATTGCCTATGGTGACGAATGGACAAATATGCTGCAGCCTTTCTGGGCGCTGGCGCTTCTCGGCATTACCCGCCTCAAAGCCCGTGAGATTGTAGGATACACGATGGTGGTGCTGGTGGTAAGTGCGATTGTGTTTATTTTAGGATTGCTTCTCTTGCCGGCATAACTTATGGAGACTTAAAAAAAGGGGGCGCGCGATCTATTTCGAGTGTCCCCTTTTTTAATCAACGTGTTTACGAATTTAAGTTACTTGAAATAGTTGTGGAATCAGTAAAACGTATTTTGGTTGGCATTTAGGATATCAAGTGATATGGAAGAGCAAGAATCATGATAATGTTTCGGGTTTTTTAGAGGGGGGTGTCGATTTTGGCAAGTATTACCTTTGGCAGTAAAGGTGGAAGGGTCAGGACTGCCGTCAAAAAGAGCGACAGGCCAAAGAGTACAAAAACGGCTGAAGATGTCGTTCGCGAAATTAAGGCAGGTATGGAAAAGCCGGCGGGGGAAGATTACCGGGAGCGTTCGCTGGCAATTCATGGCCTGATATGTGCCCGCTGCGGTCGGGAATTTGATCATTCCAGCCGGCACCTTCTCACCGTTCACCATAAAGACAGTAATCATCATAACAATCCCCCCGACGGCAGCAACTGGGAAAATCTCTGTGCTTACTGCCACGATGATGCCCATAGCCGGGAACTCCTGGGAGATTATTTTGGAGGTTCGGAAAGAGATAAAGGAAGCAGTGTTGTTTATGAAGAAGAAACGTCTGACTCCGGGTTGGGTGTTCTGGGAAAAAGATTGCAGGAAGCAATGAAGAAAAAGGAGAAGTAGAACATACTTTCATTTTACTGATCGTGGATGGAGCGCGATAAAAGCAACAAAATATTTAATCCGGAAAGATGATCAAGATTAACTCATTATAAATAATGCAAGGAGGTGGCCTGAAGTGGATGTTGTCTCTGAAGGAACGGGCAGACTGTTTACCGATCCCGATGCGGATAGGGCAAGGGAGTATTTCAGGAAGAAATCGCGCAAGCAGGAAAGCAAACTGATGACGATCAAAGAGGCCGTCGGAAAGTTTACAAAAGATGGCGACTATTTGATGATCGGCGGATTTGGCGCCAACAGAACACCGATAGCCGTATGTCACGAGCTTGTGAGGCAGGGAAGAAAAGAGATGGGTTTTGGAGGTCATACTTCGACACACGATTTCCAGGTCCTTTGCGCGGGGAAGATATTTAACAAGGTAGATATCGCCTATATCATTGGTCTGGAGGCGAGAGGCCTGTCGTCCAATGCACGAAAATACATGCAGAGCGGGGAAGTTGAAATATGCGAATGGACCAACTATGCCCTTGCCGCCCGTCTAAAGGCGGCAACCATGGGTGTCTCTTTTGTTCCGATCAGGAGCGCTATGGGGACCGATACATTCGATTACAGCGGGGCGAAGAAGGTAGAGTGTCCCTACACCGGCCAGTATTATGTGCTGGTGCCCGCCCTATATCCCGATGTGTCTGCCATACATGTGCATGAGGCGGATATATATGGCAACTGCCGGATCAGGGGGATTACCATTTCTGATCTGGATCTGGCGCGGGCTTCAAAGCGCTTGATTATCACGGCTGAGAGGATTATCAGCAATGAGGAGATCCGCAGAGATCCCACACTTACTGTGATTCCATTCTATCTGGCAGATGCGGTATGCGAGGCCCCCTACGGCGCCTATCCCGGCAATATGGCCTATGAATATTTTTCCGATGAAGAGCATCTTCAAGAGTGGTTGAGGGTCGAAAAAGATCCCGTGGAATTCGAGAAATTTATTGATGAAAATATCTACAACTGTGAAACTCACTTTGACTACATCAGGTTACATGGCGGGATGGAAAAGATGTGCGAACTCAGGAACAAAGAGTTGATGACCCTCGAAAACTCGCAAACAGGAGGAAAAGCTGATGGCTGATTATAATACGATGGAACTGATGATATGCGTCGCGGCCAGGGAATTGGAGGACGGGGCGTCCGTCGGTGTCGGTACGGGAGCGCCATGCGCGGCGGCGATGCTTTCTCAGAAGACAAATTCTCCTAATCTGATGATCATGTTTGAGGCTGGTGGCGCTGCTCCCCTCCTTCCTGAAATGCCCATTTCGGTTGGTGACTCACGGACAACATGGAAGGCTGTAATGGCCAGCGGGATGTGCGAGATCATGGAGACCGCCTGTCGCGGCATGATAGACTATACATTTCTTGGCGGGGCGCAGATCGATATGCATGGAAACCTGAATTCAACACTCATTGGTGAAGATTATAACAGGCCCAAGGTGCGGCTTCCCGGGAGTGGCGGCGCGAATGATTTTGCATCCTTTTGCTGGCGTATGATGGTGATGACACCTCAGGACAGCAAGAGATTCGTTGAAAAGGTAGACTTTATTACCACGCCAGGGTGGCTTGAAGGCGGCGATTCCAGGGCAAAATCGGGTCTGCCCCTGGGCGCGGGCCCCTATAAGATCATAACCAATATGGCCGTCATGGATTTTGAACCTGAATCGAAGCGGATGAGGATTATCTCCATAAATCCCGGATATTCAAAGAAGGACGTCGCGGAAAACTGCGGATTTGAGCTCCTCGAAGCGTCCGATATCAAGGAAACAAAACCCCCTACCGAAAATGAACTTCGGGTTTTGAGAGAGGAAGTCGATCCCTATAGATATGTGATAGGGAGATGATGCTAAAATCAAGAATCAATTGGATTCAACATGCCTGGGATTTACCGGTAAACATTTCGGTAGATCCCCGGAATGACAGGGATAACCTGCCGGACGGGACGGTCTATTTGAGAAAGATATCGAGATTGTCTTTCTGGTGATCCATTTTATCGCCCACCGATGTGCCGCAGAGGGTGCAAACATAATCATACTGGTCGCCATTGGAAAGGACCAAAAGAAGTCTTTTCCTTACAGGGGTGGCCCGCTTGCATAGGGGGCAGTATAGTTCAGTCGCGTCAAAATCGCCGTAAGCGTCACTCCTCATCATAAATCAAACTTCTCCTTCAGGTATATTTTTTGCGTTTTCAAGCCACACCGTGGCCTCGCTGTCACTGGGTGCCCGGTAGTCTCCCCGCGGGGAG
>JAUVXT010000275.1 GCA_030603465.1 Deltaproteobacteria bacterium | reverse complement strand
AATGCTGGCAACCTGGATAGGCGCCATGCAGTTGTCACCCTACGCACTTCTTCTGGCCCTGACCTTCTTTTTTATCGTCATGGGCTGTTTTCTCGACGGAATCTCCGTGGTGGTATTGACCACTTCGGTGATCATGCCGATAATCGAACAGGCAAGCATAGATCCGCTCTGGTTCGGAATTTTTGTGGTTATTGTCGTGGAAATGGCCCAGATTACTCCGCCGGTGGGGTTCAACCTGTTTGTCATTCAGGGACTGACCGGCATTGATATTCTGAGAGTTGCCTATGCGGCTATACCCTTTTTCCTGTTGCTTCTCATTGGTCTGGCGATGATTGTGATATTCCCCGAAATTGTTACCGTCCTGCCCAATATGATGGGTGGATAGTTCTCAGGTCTTATAATAACACATTTCTGGTAAACGACAGGGATTGTTCTTGCTGGATGTTGCATTGCAAGACCTCGATTTTGAGGGCAGCCCGCAAAAATAACAGAAAGGAATCATTATGAAAAGAATAGACCTGAATTGTGACATGGGTGAGAGTTTTGGCGCCTATACGATAGGTATGGACGACGAGGTGATCAAGTATATTACATCGGCCAACGTTGCCTGTGGTTTTCATGCCGGGGATCCACTGGTACTGGACAAAACAGTAAAACTGGCGGTTGAACATAATGTCGCTGTTGGCGCACATCCGGGATATCCCGATCTGCAGGGATTTGGACGCAGAAATATGGACTGTACACTGGAGGAAATTCGTAAGTATGTGGTGTATCAGATCGGCGCTATTCAGGCATTTTGTGCCATTCACGGGACCAAACTGCGTCATGTGAAGCCTCACGGTAGCCTGTATAATACGGCAGCCGAGAACGAGGGAGTTGCCCGGGCAATTGCAGAGGCCATCGTCAGTGTGGATTCTGAACTCATATACGTGGCTTTGGCCAGCGCAAAGGAAAAAGTTATGAGCAAAATTGCCCGTGATGTGGGTCTCAAAGTGGTTTACGAAGCGTTTCCTGACCGAGCTTACACACCTGAGGGAACACTGCTGTCCCGTCGCTTGCCGGGCGCGGTTGTCAGGGACGCTCGGGACGTTGCCGAACGCGCTTTGATGATGGCGAAAGAGGGCAAAGTGATTGCCGTGGATGGGACTCCAATTGATTTAGATATTCAAACCCTCTGTGTCCATGGTGATACACCCGGGGCGGTGGAACTTGTGAGGGCTATTCGGGAAGAGCTGGAAGCGGATGGAATGGTGGTGAAGCCCACGGGAGAATTGTAATGGATTTTAACAAATTGACAGAAAACCGGATTGGGAAGAAGCCAAAATGAGTAACGGTTTGTACGAAACATCCAGGATTCACATTGTGGGTGACCGGGGTCTGCTGGTGGAATACGGCGACAGGATAGATCCGGTTGTCAACAAAAAAGTCATATCCATGGCCATCGGCCTGGAACATGACGCTCCGGCGGGTGTGATAGAGATCATTCCCTCCTACCTGTCACTCCTGATCATTTACGATCCTTTCGTAACAACCGCTTCTGTCTTACAGAAATCTTTGATCTCTCTGGAAAAGCGTCTCCCGGAAATCGAAATTCCGCCCCCGCAAACCGTTGAGATTCCTGTCTGTTACGGAGGAGAGTTTGGCCCCGACATACAGTTCGTTGCCGAAAGTAATAGCCTGACGGTGGATGCCGTTGTCCGCCTCCATTCAAAACCTGAATACCAGATATTTATGATCGGGTTCTCGCCGGGATTTCCTTACCTTGGTGGACTTCCCAAAGAGCTTCATACTCCAAGGCTGAAGACACCACGCACTCAGGTCCTCGTAGGATCGGTGGGAATTGCCAACGAACAAACGGGGATTTATCCCGTGACCAGTCCCGGAGGCTGGCAGTTGATCGGCCGGACCCCATTAAAGTTGTTCGATCCGGAACGTTCCAATCCTTTCCTTTATAAAGCGGGTGACCGGATCAGATTCACACCCATATCCCCGGAAGAATACGGCCGGTTGGCGGGAAAGGGGGTAAAATAATGGACGCGTTCTTAGTGCAGGCCCCGGGTTCGTACACCACTGTTCAAGATAAGGGGCGTTTTGGCTATCAAAAGATGGGAGTCCCCGTGTCAGGGGTTCTTGACTCGTTTGCCGGCAGTGTGGCCAACCTGTTGGTGGGGAATCCCGAAGAAAGCGCCGTTTTGGAAATTACCGTTATTGGCCCCCGTCTTGAATTTCTGAGAAAAACGGATGTCGCTCTGGCTGGCGCTGAGATGGGAGCAACGTTGAACAATCAGCCCGTTAATTGTTGGGAGTCCTTCAGTGTCTCTCCCGGTGACATCTTGAAAATACAGCAGGTGAAGAGCGGCTGCCGCGCCTATCTGGCCGTCAGCGGCGGCATCGAGGTTCCTGAAGTGCTGGGAAGTCGTTCTACCTGTGTGGGCGGCAAACTGGGGGGCTACCAGGGTCGTCTTCTGAAGAAAGGAGACATCCTGCGCTGTGGCGAAGGCACGTACCTGGATGTGCCGCGGCGTCTTCCTTCGGCGTGGATTCCCCGGCATTCTCCGGAAATCGTTCTCCGAGCCATTCCTGGACCCCAGGACGACTATTTTCAGGAAGAAGGCCTCGTTACTTTCTTCCAATCAGAGTTTACTGTCGGTATCAATGCTAACCGCATGGGCTACAGGCTCCAGGGACCTTCAATCCCGCAAAAAGAGGACATGCCCGCGAGCATCATTTCCGATCCGAGCATTTCGGGCAGTGTTCAAATTCCGGCCGACGGGCAACCGATTATCCTGCTCGTAGAACAAACCATGGGAGGGTACACTAAAATTGCCACCGTCATCTCCACCGATATTCCCAAGATTGCCCAGGCCATCCCCGGAAATGTCGTCCGGTTCGATAAAGTAACCCTGGGAACGGCATATTCCCTGTATATGGAACAAAAAAAGTTGATGCGGGAGATAGCGCGTAACATATCCTAAATTCTGGGCGTTGTCCCTCAGAGGAGGCTTTCCGCCCCAAGCTTTCCGTAAAAAACCAAGTGTCCACGATGTTGTGGCACTCAACA
>JAUVXT010000270.1 GCA_030603465.1 Deltaproteobacteria bacterium | reverse complement strand
CCAAGGAACGGCGCAGACCTTTATCCGGTACGCGGGGAAAGGGGAATACCTGATTTCTACCCTGATGACTGCGCTTATCGTGATCACTTTATTCCGAATGACGGGGGTTTTAGTCCTACTGGTCGCGGTTTTCTTTACTTTTCTCTTCGGTCTCTATTTCAAGAGGCGTATCGGAGGGGTAACTGGAGATATCATGGGCGCGTCCTGTGAACTCAATGAGGTTTTGTGTCTCTTGTTGATTTGCGGACTCTTCACTTAGATTGGAAGTGGATGTGAAAGAAATTAAATTTTATACAGGCAGTGAGGAATAGTGAATTCATATACACGGGTATATCTCATCAGGCACGGTCAGGTGATTAATTCCCTGGAAAGGGCGTATAACGGCCACAATGATATCGGACTGAGTGATCTGGGTGTCAGTCAGATGGGGCGGGTTGCCGAAAGACTTCAGCGTGAACCTGTAAGGGCGGTCTATTGCAGCGATCTTATCCGGTCCGGAAAGGGCGCTGAGATCATCGCGCGGGACCATAACTGTGTTCCAATATCAGATGTAAATCTCAGGGAATTGAATTTTGGTCTGTGGGAAGGATTGACCTTTGCCGAAATAGCGGAGCAATTTCCGGGAGAGCTGGAGAAATGGAACGGATCACTGGTTGATTATACCCTGCCCGAAGGGGAGAGCGTCGCAGATTTAAGGGATAGGGTCATTCCCACGGTAAAGGATATGGTGACGCTCCATCGCGGCCAGACTATAGCCCTCGTTGCACACGGAGGCGTCAATCGCGTCATACTCGCCGATGCCATGAATCTTTCACTGAACAATCTGTTCTCCATAGAACAGGACTATGGCTGTCTCAATATTGTAGATTATTTTCAGGATCTGGCCGTCGTCAAACTGATAAACGGCGGCACACAGAAGGATGTTTAAAGACTCATGGATAAAAATGATTTGAGAAAGAGGGCCACAGCGTTCATAATTTTCATGCTGGTATTTTTGATCTTGCCGGTGCCGACCTGTGCAGCCGTGTACACCGACGAAATCGGACGGAGCGTCACCGTGCCGGAAAATCCGGGAAGGATTGTGTCCCTTGCACCCAATATAACTGAAACGCTTTTTGCCCTTGGCCTGGACAAAGAGATAGTCGGGGTTACAGTTTTCAGCGATTATCCAGAGGCCGCCGGGAAGAAAGCGAAGGTCGGTAGTTTTGTCAACCTCTCCCTCGAAAAGATTGTTGCTTTGGAACCTGATCTCGTCATTGCCACGGCCAACGGGAATAGAAAGAAAATCATACTGAAACTGGAGAGCATGGGTATTTCTGTCTATGTGATTCGTCCCGAGGGATTTGAAGATATATTCAAAACGATAGTGAATATCGGAAGAATCACAGGGAAGGAAGATGCGGCGGCAGCGCTGGTTGATAAACTCCAGCGGAGGGTTCGCAAAGTTCGTTCAATGGCGGGGAGCGTGGAAAAGCCACGAGTCTTTTTTCAGATAGGCATTGATCCCATAGTTTCCGTCGGCAGGGATACCATCCACAACAGATTGATAACCCTTGCGGGTGGGATCAATATTCTCGGAGATGTTGCAATTGAATACCCCCGCATCTCCATAGAAAAGGTCATCATGAAACGGCCCGATATCATCATCATATCATCCATGAAGCGGGGAGGAAAATTTGCCCGGGAGAAGAATAAATGGAATGTGTGGAAAGATATTTCCGCGGTGAAAAGCGGCAGGATTCATGTAATCGATAGTGATTTGACAGACCATTTTTCACCGAGAATTGTTGACGGGCTGGAAGAACTGTTCAGGATCATGCACCCCGAAAAGAACATTGTAATAAAATAATGGAAGGATTGTAGAAATATGCTCAATTACTTTTATCATGGAGGGCCGGTTATGTACCCCCTCCTCTTCTGTTCCATTGTTTCACTGACTATCATAATCGAACGGTCCATATTCTGGCTCAGAGTTAAAAAGGGAAGAAGTAGACAGCGATTGGACGACTTTATGGGTCTCATGGAGAAGGGAAAGTTCGATGAAGCGAAGAAAATCGCGGCGGGCGCCGGCGATTATGTTATGCGGGTACTGGTCTGCGGCGCCGTTCATCGCGATTTTTCTTTTCGAGATGCCATGCAGATGAGCGCCGATCAAGAAATTGCCGGGATGAGGCGGTATCTCCCCGTCCTCGATACGATGATAACCCTTTCACCCCTTCTGGGGATACTGGGGACGGTTATAGGCATTATCTCCTCCTTTAACATGCTGGGCACTGTTGGTGTGGAAAATCCCAGAATGGTAACGGTAGGTATCGCTCAGGCGCTTATTACTACCGCCTTTGGCCTTATGATCGCCATATGCAGCCTTATCCCCTACAACTATTTTCAATCGAAGACAGAGAAGGCCGCATCGGAGATGGAAAAGTACGGCACAAATCTGGAGATTATATTCGAGAAGATTAAAAAATGAAGATTTCCAGGAAATACACCCACAAAGCCAGAATAGAGATGATCCCACTGATCGATGTCATTTTTCTGCTCCTCGTTACCTTCATCTTTTTTGCCATGTCCATGACTATCCATAAAGGTATATCGGTCGATCTTCCCGCTTCAGGCACGGCACAGGTGGATAAGAACAAATTTTCAGAGATTACGGTGAAAAAGGATGGCGCGATATTTTTCAACAGGGGAAAGACGACCCTTTCGGCCCTACTTCCCCGGTTATCGATCCTCCACCAGAAGTCTCCAGACATCAGAATCATGATTTCGGGAGACAGGGGCGCCTCTTATGAGAGAATTATTTCTGTCCTGGATGTTGTAAGAAAATCGGGTATTTCCGGTGTTTCGCTGGAGACGAAATGGGAATAACCTTTAAAAAAGATCTCCTCATAGCGGCGGTGATTGCCATCGCTGTGCATGCGGGCGCCTTTCTTATAACCGTTCCCGCGAGACCCCGTCTCCCGCTCCAGGAAAATAAGGTAAATAGAACTCTTGAAATATCTTTTGTTTCCACATATAAGGAGGTAAAAAAGATACAGCCCGTCGTAAAAAAGAAAAAGAAGAGGGTTGTAATAAAGAAAAAAAGGGTGAAAAGGGGTGATACTCCAGTAAGAAAAAAAGCTCAGCAGGTTGAAAGGAAAGATAGATACATCAAACCCGTTGAAGCAATGAAAGTTCAAGAAATAGATTCAAAACCGCTTGTTAAA
>JAUVXT010000174.1 GCA_030603465.1 Deltaproteobacteria bacterium | reverse complement strand
GGATCTGAAGGGTCTCGGAAAGAAATTCTCCATTGGGAAACGCGGCAGTGGAACGGAAGGTTCGGGGAGAACGATCCTGGCAGGTCTCGGCATCGATGTGGACAAGGACTTCACCATGGAGTTTCTGGGCTATAACCCGTCTGCCACTGCAATGATTGACGGGCGCATCGTCGGTGCAAATATTCCTGGCGGCCCTCCCGTTGCGGCCATTACGATGCTGTATGCCCAACTCGGAACCAAGAAGGTGCAGGTGCTTGATTTTACCGATGATCAGGTTAAACAGGTACAGAAGGCATTCCCCGTCTGGAACCGCTTTGTTGTAAAGAAGGGTACCTATCCGGGTCAGAAGAAGGATATCAACACCATTGCCCAGCCCAACTTCCTTGCTGTGCGACCCGATGTCCCCGAGGAAACGGTATACAAGATAACCAAGACCATTTATGCAAATCTGCCCTTCCTGCACAATATTCACAAGGCAACTCTGGCAATGAAGCTCGAAAAGGCGATTGCGGGACTTCCCGCTCCGCTTCATCCAGGCGCCGCAAAATACTATAAGGAAGAGGGAATAAAGATTCCCGCTGCTTTGATGGCAAAGTAAATGGTACGTCGAAAGTCAGTGGCGGTAAAAAACCGTCACTGACTTTTTGTATGAATTTTTCTTTTAGATTTCTCCGTACATTCAGGCGGGATTGCTTTTGATGTACTCGCAAAAAGCGTTGCTATGCCGACAAGCCGACATTATAATTGGAAGTAAGTTGTTATGTAACGTGGGGCCTCTGTGCCACACAGATATATTGCCAGCAGGGGCAACGCTACAAAGATTTGCAAATTTAAGTTACTTGGAAGTCGGAGATCCCCCGCAACTTGTTGCGTGGAGCTTCAATAAAACCCATGGCTATCTGCAAAATGCCGCTGTACACGTTTGATAAATACATGCCGGGAAGAATCCCGTATTCAGAGGAAGATATATGAAATCTCCAGATAAAAAAAGACAAGAAGCAGAATCCGTTGACAAAGATGCCTCGGGGGAAACACTGGCGGTTAAACGTAAACTGACGGGGAAAACAAAGACTTTTATCTATTGGTTTGCCGTAGCGACGTCCCTTTTTCACCTCTGGGTAAATACGATAGGCATCATGCCCGAAATTCAGCGAAATGCCATACACTTCGGAAGCATCGTATTTATGGCATTCATTTTATATCCCTTTTTCAAAAAATATCCCGCAAAGACCTTCAAGATTGACGTTTTTCTGGGAATACTCGCATTTGCATTGGGAATATATCTGGTTCTGTTTGAAGATGCCCTCCACGCCCGGAATGAGGTCCCCACTATAATAGACCTCTTTGCCGCCGGGATTGCCCTTATAATTATGCTGGAGATAACGAGGAGGGCGTCAGGATATCTTATCCCCGTGCTCGCGCTCCTATTCATGCTTTATGCACTCTTTTTGGGAAGACAACTGGGCGGATTATGGCATTTCCCGGGAGTCGGTCTCGAGCGGCTCCTCTACCGGATGTACTTCGCCCCCGACGGAATCTTCGGAACCATAGCGACGATATCGTCCACCTTTGTCTTTCTCTTTGTTCTCTTTGCCGCATTCCTGCTGAAGTCCGGCGCCGGTGAATTTATACTGCGTCTCGCCACATCGATAATGGGGCGGAGTATCGGGGGACCGGCAAAGATGGCCGTCTTCGGAAGCGGAATGATGGGAAGCGTTTCGGGAAGCGCTGTTGCCAACGTTGTCGGCACGGGATCGATCACCATTCCCCTCATGAAAAACGTGGGATTCAAACCCAAGTTTGCCGGCGGTGTAGAAGCCGCGGCATCGACGGGAGGACAGCTCATGCCACCCATCATGGGCGCAGGGGCCTTCATCATGTCCCAATGGACCCAGATATCCTACTTGACAATCGTGGCCGTATCCTTCATACCGGCGATGCTCTATTTCTTGAGCGTTGCCTTTATGGTCCACCTAGAGGCCCAGAAGATGGGTATGAAGCCGATGGATAAGAAGGATATTCCCCGTTTCCGCGATGTCATCAAGGAGGGGTGGAACTTTTTCGTCTCCGTCATCGTTCTCATGGGATTTCTCATTTACGGTTTCACGCCGACCTACTCCGCCTGTGCGGGAATCGTGGCTATCGTTATTTCGAGTTGACTGAATAAACATACGAGGATGAGCTGGAGAGACATACTTGACGCACTGGCTATGGGCGCCGAGAATATGGTATCCACCGGGGTTATTCTCCTCTGCGCGGGTATTATAATAGGTATTGTTCTTCTCGTCGGGATGGGGATCAAATTTTCCATGATCATTCAGATGGTGTCCGGGGGAAGTTTGGTCATTACCATCTTGTTGATAATGATAGCGGCAATTTTCCTGGGAATGGGGCTCCCCGTTACCGCATCTTATATCACCCTTGCCGTTCTCGCTGCGCCCGCGATGACCATGCTGGGCGCGGGACTCCTGGCGTCTCATCTGATGATCTTCTGGTTTTCGCAGTTCGCCAATGTTACGCCTCCTATCTGTCTGGCCGCCTATTCCGCCGCGGGAATCGCCAAGAGCAAACCCTTCGAAACGGGAATGCAGGGATGGAAACTCTCCTCCGGCATGTATGTCATCCCCATTTTGATAGTCTACACCCCCCTCATATTTACAGGGACGGTAATTATGGCTATAGAAACCACCGTTGCCACGGCAATAGGACTCTTTTCCATGGCTATACTGCTGGAAGGATATTACCGACGTCACGTCAATATACTAAAGAGACTTGTGTGCGGTTGCGCGGCCGCGCTTCTCTTCTGGCCCAGCATTGCTCTCCATCTCGCAGGGTTGTTGCTTTTTGCCGCATTCCTTCTAGTTCACATACTTTACGGTAGGAAAAAAGAGGAGAAAGCTACGTAACGGCCTGAAAAATATCCGGGAAATATTCTAAAATATTTGTGTCCCGGATGCGATCAGGGACTTGACAAATGATAGTCAGGAATATACAAGTTCACAACTGATTGATTTTAATGACCCCGCTGTCAGGAAAGATGGCGGGGTTTTGTTTTGAATGTTCCTCCTTTTTGTATATTCCCGAAAAGGGAGGAAGTACACCATGAACAGGAAAGGAAGTTGTCAAATGTTGAGACCTGACCCCACGTGGAAATCTGACACGCTGCTCCTCTTTACCGCAATCATCTGGGGAACAGGCTTTGTGGCGCAACGTGTGGGGATGGATTATGTGGGACCCTTTACCTTTAACTGCATCCGTTTCGCGCTGGGAAGCCTCGTCCTCATCCCTTTGATCCTGAGCAAGAGAATCGCAAATGGCCATGACCGTTCAAGAGTGAAGCCTGCCGGTGGTCGAGTCATTATTTTTGGCGGACTCTTGATCGGATCTTTTCTCTTTGCGGGAGCCTCTCTACAGCAGGTCGGCATTGTCTACACCACGGCGGGAAACGCAGGCTTTATTACCGGCCTCTATGTCGTGATAGTCCCGATTATGGGACTCTTATTCAGGCAGAGGATCACTGCGGGAACCTGGATAGGTGCTTTCCTTGCCGCCTTCGGACTTTATCTTCTCAGTGTGACCGCGCAATTTACAATGGGTTTCGGAGATTTTCTTGTGTTTTTGGGCGCCTTTTTCTGGGCCGGACACGTGCTCATTATCGGGTGGTTATCCCCGAAATTTAATTCCTTCAAGCTGGCATTTTTTCAGTATGCCGCCTGTTCTCTTTTAAGTCTCATAACCGCCGCTTTCTTTGAGCCGGTAACGATCGACGGTATATATCAGGCCGCCATACCCATTCTATACGGAGGCGTTTTATCCGTGGGAATAGCCTACACCCTCCAGGTGGTAGCGCAGAGAAAAGCTCACCCTGCGCACGCGGCAATCCTTCTCAGCATGGAATCGGTCTTCGCCGCGCTGGCGGGATGGTTTCTGCTGGATGAAATGATGACAGTGAGGCAATTAATCGGCTGTGCGCTGATGCTCTCGGGAATGCTATTCTCACAACTCTGGGGGCTTGCCCTGAATATGGCATCAAAAGAGGGAGATTCGCAGTTTCAAGAACCATAATACCATTCTTGATGGCACGGTAAAAAGTCAGATTTTCTCGCTTGATGACCATTTCGGGGATGATTTCGGCGCTCGGCTAAAAATCTAAAACTCGTGCTAAAGCACTCAAATATTAGATTTTCTTAACGCCAATCACCGCAATCATCCCCGAAATGCTCGAATCCGCTCGAAAATGATTTTTTACCGATTCGTCATTCTTGGGTAATCGAGAAAGCGGTCAAAAAACAGGGCACTAAACAATAACTTTCCCGCATTTTATAAGTCGATAACGCTATCAACATCTTAATTTTTATGATAAAGCAAAACAGAGTCTTTTTTATGTTGACAGAGCGAGGTTAGGTAGGTATATGAGGGTGCGTATATTTTTTGTCACTTCATGCATTACTATAAGTTATGGAGTAACATGATGGCGTTGTTCCACAATAGCGAGGGAGTTTTAAGCATTATAATTACAACAACTTCAATTAGTATAACAAAGGGCTCTGTATAACTCTGTATGGCAATTGCAGATAAGTGTGTGGTTGTGCCTGAATCATCTCAGCAAGCGTTCCATTGTCTGCAATTAGAAAGATAATTATTCAGAGAACTTCCCAAATGATTACAGATACAAAATAAATCCAGGGTGATGCAATGGAAAATGTGCGAGTTTGGATAAACGGACAAGAATGTGAGGTACCGGCAGGAACTACGATCTTAAAGGCAGCGGAAAAACTGGGAACCTATATCCCCACCCTCTGTTATCATCCCTATCTTAAACCGAGCGGCAACTGCAGGTTATGCGCCGTGGAAATAGAGGGGCAGAGGGGTCTCCCCGCATCCTGTTCAAATGTGGTAACGGACGGGATGAAGGTAAAAACGGATACTGAAAAGGTAAAAGAGTTCCGAAGAGAAACACTCCGGTTGATTCTTCGTGATTATCCGAAGGATGCCATAGACCGGATCAAGGATCAGCCATACGAGCTGAGGGAGGTAATAGAGCATATAGGGTTCGATACAGCCTATCTCCCATCCACAGAAAAGCGCTATGAAGTGAAAGATGGAGGTCCTTTTTTTGCCAGGGACTACAATCTCTGCGTCAGATGCGGGAGATGCGTCAGGGCGTGTCACGAAATCCGAGGCGCCGGCGCTATCGTGTTTCGGGAAGAGGAGGGCCGCGAGGAGGTGAGCACCCCATTCGGTCGTCCCCTGGAGGAAGTGGGTTGTCAATTCTGTGCCGCCTGCGTGGACGTATGCCCCACAGGCGCACTGACAGATAAATTTCCCGCGCTTGGAAAAGCGGCAGAAGAGAGGGAAAGAATAAAAAGCATCTGCCCCTATTGCGGAGTAGGATGCAGCCTGATATTCGAGGTACAAGACGGAAAGATAGTAAGAACAATGCCCGATCCTGATGGTCCTGCAAATAAAGGCCAGGATTGTGTAAAGGGCCGTTTCGGAATTCCAGAATTTGTTCACAGTTCCGACAGGTTGACCGCTCCTCTAATCAGAAAGAAGGGCGTCCTCGCAAAGGCAAGCTGGGAAGAGGCGCTGAACAAGGTGGCGGCAAAGTTCTCCCGGTATGCTCCCGATGAGATAGCCGTAATCGCATCTGCAAAATGCACCAATGAGGAAAATTATCTCATCCAGAAATTTGGCCGGGCGGTATTAAAGACCAATTCCATA
>JAUVXT010000118.1 GCA_030603465.1 Deltaproteobacteria bacterium | reverse complement strand
GACACATGGTATTCCTGTCTGATAAAATTAGTAACAACATTGAAGATAATAGGGCAAGGCAAATTGGCCTGATAATCAATGGTTCGCTACAAGAAAGAGGTGACACATGAATTTTAAGTTAAAAGAAATGACAACAGAAGATAAATTGAAGGCAATGGAAGTTCTATGGGATGATATTTGTCGAAATTTACCTGATTTCTCATCACCCGCATGGCATGAACATATTTTGAAAGAAAGAGAACAAAAATTGAGAGAGGGCAAAGACAAATTTGTTGATTGGGATCAAGCTAAAAAAGATATATGGACCTCGGTTCAATGAAAATCAAAATCCTCGAATCGGCAAAAGAAGATTTGAAAGAGGGTTTTCATTTTTATGAATTTCAAGAAAGAGGTATTGGGAAATACTTCTTAGAAGCGCTTTCAGCTGACATCGAATCTCTCAGGCTATTCGCCGGAATTCATAGCATTCATTTTGGCAAATATTATCGCCTTCTTTCAAAAAGATTCCCTTTTGCGGTTTATTACTGTATCGAAGAAAATGAAGTGCGGATTTATGCTATAGTAGATTGCCGAAGAGCTCCTGCCTGGATAAGACTGAGATTGCAGTAATGAAGTAGCGAACAAGTCGCTTGATAGAGACTGGGCAAAACCATGCCGTTTTTAAAAAAGAGAAAAGGAGAGAAAAAGGGAAGGATTTATTTTTTAACATTTTTGAGCCAAGTTACATGTACCTTGAAGACTTCCCCATCCGCACCATCGACTTCTCCGATCCCGCCGACAAAGCCCGCCACGACCGTATGATTGAACTCGTCAACCGGATGCTTGACTTGAACAAACAATTAGCCGAAGCCAAAGTGCCTCAGACAAAAACCGTCCTCCAGCGCTGGATTGAAACCACAGACAGTCAAATTGACCGGCTGGTTTATGAGTTGTACGAATTGACAGAAGACGAAATCAAGATTATTGAGGGGCAAGACATCACATAATATCTCCATAATCAGTGACTGTTATCACATTATTCGACCGTATTATGTGGATATCTTCACAATTGCTTCCTATATTGTCTTGACATCTCTGTTAAACATATATTGGATAAAATAGTGTTAGCGACTATTTTATCAATGTTATAGCCCTATAAAAATTCACTTCATTTTTACATCTGAAGTTTAACGCTTGACGTTATTAGCGCAATGCGTTATTATCACTTATATGATAAAATCTTTCCGGGACAAAGAGACAGAAAAAATATTCAACAGGCAATTTTCGGGCAAATTGCAACATCATATTCAACGTGTTGCTCGCAAGAAGCTGGTAATTCTTGATGCTGCGCCAGAATTAACTGATCTGCGAATTCCACCCGGAAACCAATTAGAGGCTTTGAAAGGTAACCGGAAAGGTCAATACAGCATACGCATCAATGACCAATGGCGGATATGTTTTAAATGGAGTGATGGCGATGCGTATGATGTTGAAATCACAGATTATCATTAGGAGAATCATATGAAAACCAAAAAACTTCCCCCTATCCATCCAGGCGAAATTCTTATGGAGGAATTTTTAGAGCCCATGGGGATCAGTCAATACCGGCTGGCCAAGAATATAAGTGTGCCCCCAAGGCGCATAAACGAAATTGTGCATGGGAAAAGATCCATTACTGCAGATACTGCGCTTCGTTTGGGACGGTTTTTCGGCATGTCACCTCAGTTTTGGCTAAATCTCCAGACACGTCATGATCTTGAAGTGACTGAGGATTTGCTTGAGGACCGGCTTGATGGTGAGGTACACACTCTTCAAGTCCAAACAGGATAATATGCACTGCGGTTATAACCTTGCTGATGAAGATGGGCTGGAAAAAACCTGGCTGTTTTCCCCAACCACTTATCAGCCTGTCGTTATGCAAGCAAACAATCAATATGGAGTCATTATGAATGGATTGAGTAAAAAATTGCTGACCGGAATTTTGTTCCTGCCGGCAATGCTGATATTTGGAGGATTTCTCCCATCATATGCTGCTGATTTGCAGATGTTCTCCAATGTGAGATTGGTGAATAATTTAGCAATTGATGGAGATAGCTTCTTTGCGGAAGCCGGTGAAAAATCTTTTCACGTAAGGCTTTATTTTGTTGACTGTCCTGAAACTTCCACCAGTTCTAAGAGTGATGCGCGAAGGGCACGGGAGCAAACACGATATTTCGGATTATCCCACGCTGCACGTACCATTCATTTTGGCAATGAAGCAAAAGCTTTTGTTGAACGTATCCTTGCTAAACCTTTCACTGTTCATACAGCCTTTGCGAGCGCCCTGGGAAGGTCAGCCAAAGGCCGTGTATATGGGTTCATCACTACCGCTGATGGAGATGACTTGGCAAGTCTGCTTGTTAAAAACGGCCTTGCTCGTACCCATGGTATAGGCAGGGAAACGCCCAATGGCATCCCACGCGACGAAATGATTGAAAGACTACGCGATTTAGAAACTTCGGCCATGTTAAAACATATCGGCATTTGGTCGGAAAGTGATCCGGAGCGGATTGCAGAATTCCGCGCAAAACAACGAAGTGAGGACCAGGAATTAAAGGATATACAGAGTCAGGTAAAAACCGCCGGATTTTCAGGTGGCTTACTTGACCTAAACACTGCCGGCAAAGAAAAACTTATGCTTATCAAAGGAATCGGCCCCGTTCTTGCCGAAACAATTATAGCCGGGCGCCCCTATAAAACTGTAGATGATTTGCTCAAAGTGAAAGGGTTTGGTTTAAAAAGACTCAAAAAGATTCGTCCCTATGTTGTGATAGGTAAAGAATAGCGAAATTAGCGTTTGCATAACCATGCTCTTGTAGCGGATCGCAAAAAGCCACGCCCGTTGAAAAGCGACGTTCCCGGTGCGTTCTTCTTTACGAAGACTATTTCAAAGGTAAGAGTGTTCTGCCTGTCCTATGAATGGCATGCATGCCGGTTGCTCCTCTGATGGGTACAGCGCGTGGCCTCAAAAAAAATCCATGTTGTTATCTTTAAAGAAATCTGATAACGAATAACCAGGTATAGACTAACTGAGCGAAGGCAGGTAATGAACCCTCCTCGGTTTATGAGCGCTATGCCGGGTGGTGCGGAAAGTGGAGCCCTGTGGCTCCTTTTGTTTTTATAAGGCTGCTCGAAGGAAGATGAATATGATTAATAAAGATCCGGATTCAAACAGTAAACTATTTCGTATAAACATTCCCTTTGTTGTTTCAACAGTCGTGGCTGTTACGAGTCTCTATTTACTGGTATTCCCGCCTGTGGCACTGTCGCCGATTGAATCAAGGGCTGCGGCCTTTTCCCTTTTTGCCATAGGATTCTGGGCGACGGGAATTATCCCGGCTCATATTACCGCCTTCGCATTCTTTCTTTTTTCAATCTTTTTTTCAATTGCTCCTCTGAATGTCATATTTTCGGGATTTGAATCGGCGGCCATATGGCTTGTCTTCGGAGGCCTTGTTCTGGGTGTGGCGATAAGGAGCAGCGGCCTTGCCGAACGGGTAGCTGGAAAGATCGCATCAGGGTTAGAAAATCGAGGATATTATTGTATTATCGGAGGAGTGGTAGCATGGGGCGCCGTTCTCGGCTTTATCATGCCTTCAGGTTTGGGGAGGATTATCCTGTCAATTCCCATAGCCCTGGCGCTCTCCCGGCGTTGCGGCTTTAAAGCAGGCTCAAATGGGAGAACTGCAATTATTCTTGCCGCTACCTTTGGTTCCACCATGCCTGCCATTGGTATATTGCCATCGAATGTTCCCAATATGATTCTGGCCGGTACAGCGGAAACGATCTACAAGATTCATCTTCTCTATGGGGAATACCTGCTATTGCACTTTCCCGTGCTGGGGTTGCTGAAAGCTGTCTTAATTGCCCTATCCATAGTATGGCTCTATCCCGACAAACCGAATTTTAAATCCAATAATGAAAAGGAAGCGGTTCCATTATCGATGGACGAACGGAAATTGTGTGTCATACTCATACTGTTGCTGGCCTTGTGGATGACCGATTTTCTTCATCATATATCACCTGCCTGGGTGACATTGTCTGCTGCGGTGTTGCTTTTGTTGCCCCGTTATGGATTGGTGTCTTCACGTCAGTTTAATGAAGAAATTAATTATGAGTCGCTATTCTTCGTTGCCGGTGTCCTGGGATTAGGGGTAGTGGTATCATATTCTGGGCTGGGGAGCTACCTTGCGCACAGTTTGGTGTCTGTGCTTCCGCTTCAAATAGATCATCCCATATCGAACTATCTATCGCTTGTTTTAACATCGACGGTCACAGGCATCGCAACGACAGTGCCTGGTGTGCCGGCGGTGATGTCTCCCCTTGCAAAGGAGATGGCGCTGGCTGCAGGGCTGCCGATCAAGACAATATTAATGAGTCAGGTGGTGGGATATTCGACGGTAGTCTTTCCCTATCAGGCCCCGCCACTGGTGGTGGGGATGCAGCTCGCCGGTGAAAAAGCGGAGGCGGCTGTAAAACTCTGCCTTTTTTTAACCTTCCTTAGCCTGGTTGTCATTTTGCCGCTCAATTATTTTTGGTGGAAAATTCTGGGGTGGATGTAAAGGAATGGGTTAGGATGGGTCAATAACTTCATAGATGCATCATAGTATCAACTTATGATAGCTTCCGGAGAGGACGCGATTACAGGATTCAGAAAGGAAACATTATGGGTATAGTAAAAATCATGCCATGCCTGGATATGAAAAATGGCCGGGTGGTTAAGGGGATACATTTCGTTGAACTCAAAGATGCGGGTGATCCTGTTGAAAATGCCGCGTATTATCAGAAGGAAGGCGCCGATGAACTGGCTATGCTGGATATAGCGGCAACAGTAGAAAACCGAAAGACGAGACTCGAATGGGTCAAGAACGTCTCCGCGGTGATCGATATACCATTAACGGTGGGCGGAGGTATTGCCACTTTGGAAGACATCGAAATGGTTCTTGAAGCCGGCGCTGACAAAATTTCCATGAACAGCGCCGCAGTCAGGGACCCGGATCTGGTAAAACGGGCAACAGCGCGTTTTGGCGCCGAAAAGGTGATCGTGGCCGTCGATGCCAGGAGAAACATGGAGATGCCTTCCGGGTTTGAATTGGTCGTCTCCGGGGGCACAAAACCGGTAGGTAAAGATGCGGTAGCCTGGGCGAAGCAATGTCAGGAGTTGGGAGCAGGGGCAATCCTGCCGACAAGCATGGATGGAGACGGGACACAGGCAGGCTATGATTTGGAATTTACCAGGGCAATTTCAGATGCGGTGGATCTGCCCGTAATCGCTTCGGGCGGGGCAGGCAGTTTGGAGCATTTCTATGATGGCGCTGTGAAAGGGGGCGCTCAGATTCTGCTCGCGGCTTCGGTTTTTCATTATCGCATCCTGGGCATTCGGCAGGTAAAAGAATATCTGAGGGAAAAGGGTTTGCAGGTCAATTTGTGAGATTTCTTCAAATTACAACAACGCCCATCTGACCTTTGCATGCGCAGTGTCGCACGCGTAAGTTCACACCTTTTATGCGGAACTTTCTGATACAAAAGACGATGTGCGGTGCAGTTTATGACTGACGATGTGCTTTAAAAAATCGAAGAGGATGAACTGAACAGCGAGCGCATTCTGCGGGGAGCTCCAATCTTCTGTCGGCAATTCGTATGAACGCCATTGTACTATAAATCCCGAACAGTTGTTGCTGCGGAGATGAAACATGAGTAAAGGGAGGAAAAATTCGAATATGTTGATACCAACGATCTTCATGGGAGTGTTGGCCATTATTCTCTTTTCCATAAGCTACTACAGGGGCGAAGGTGAGCATATAGCCGGTATTAAGATAGCCTTAAATATGATAGGCATGATGCTGCCCCTTTTGTTTTTTGCCCTTATCGTGGCGGGTATGGTTCAGGTGCTTATTCCCCATGCCCTTCTGGCAAAATGGGTGGGCGCCGAATCGGGACTGCGGGGTATTTTTTTAGGTGCGATTGCCGGTGGACTTTCTCCCGGGGGGCCTTTTGTTAACCTGCCCATTGCCGCCGGTTTTCTGCGGGGAGGAGCAGGTGTGGGAACTATGGTCGCCTTTCTGACGGCATGGTCTCTATGGGCGGTCAGTCGTTTACCGATGGAGGTGGGAATTCTGGGCTGGAAGTTTACACTTATACGACTTGCCTGTACATTTATCTTTCCACCTGTAGCGGGAATTATTGCGAATTTCTTCTTTTCAGGCGCCAAATGTACAATGTAATTATTCTACAGGAAAATTGAAGTAGGTTTTGGGAAAGGGTTCATCTTTTAATGTGAAATGCCACCATTCCCGGGAATATGGTTTAAATCCATGCGTTCTCATCAATGTCTGCAGAAGCATCCGGTGTGCTCTCGATGATGGGGATATGGATGAGTTTCCGGGCCAGGAGAGGGGGCTGAAAAAATCAAAACCCGAACCCATGTCCAATGCCTCGGTATCTCTTCCGGAAACCCTGGCAATAATGGTGAGGTCAACGGCGCTTCCCCGGGAATGTCCCGATCTTTTCGCTATATATCCCTTCTTGAAAAGATCTTTCTTGACAACTGCGGGATAGTACCTTGCCTTCATTTTTTTGTCCTTGTGATCCTTTGCCCAGCGCACAAAGTGATCTACCGCCCGCTGGGGTCTGTAGGCGTCATATATCTTCAACCCAAGGTTAAAGGGTTTTAATTCTGCCTCGACTTTTCGGAGAGCCTTGGCAACTTTCTTTGTGAGTATGCATCGTGGTTTTAAATAGCCGTCTATTTGCTTGCCGATGAAATTGTCCTTTGAATAGTAGCGCAATTCAATTTTGATGTCGGGTATGACATCTCTGGCGTATACGAATCCCTCCGGTAGTGTGCCCGCCGTAACGGCATTTGAAATGATACATGAAAGAAATAAGATAAATAAAGTTGAGGAGGGTATTTTGAAGATTTTCATTTGTACTCATCCTTCCGATTTTAATATGGCAGGTTCGTGGCCGTAAACAAATATAGGAAATCGTTTTCTGCCTGTCAATGAGAAAGTGTGCGACACAAGACATGTTTGTTGGGCATATAATTTGAACTGAACAGCGAGCGCATTCCCCGCAACTTGTTGCGGGGGAACTTCAAATAAGGTGGACATAGGGAAAAGTTGAAGGTAAAATGCCTGGATATTGCAGGATTAACGAATGGCCATTTTGCCTTAGATAGGGGGTAGATGTTATGGACAAGCTTACAGGCATCGTAGATAAACTGAAGGATCTATATCATAAATACTATGATCAGTTTATGAACTGGTACAGGGGATTGGATGACGTGGGGCAGTTCGGGTTTTTGGTTGCCGCTTTCGTCGTCATTTTTTTCATTCTAATCGTATTTATACTGTCGAGAGTTACTAGAAGGTAAATAACTACCCTTGCATCCTTCGTCACTGCGGCGTACCGTAAGTACGCCTCATTCCTCAGGATTTGCGCGCCTTGAACTGAACAGCGAGCGCAATCCCCGCTGCTTGCGGCGGGGTTAGCGAGCGAATATAAAATAACAATATTCCTCAACAG
>JAUVXT010000212.1 GCA_030603465.1 Deltaproteobacteria bacterium | reverse complement strand
ACCAGATCTACTACCGTCTAAGAAAAATCAGTTTTGGCCCATTTCGTGGGAAAAATAGATTGGAATTAAAAGGAAACCCTCTTGGTAAATTAAATTTTACCGATTATTTGACCCCCACCTACTCCTAATTTTGTCAAGCTTATACTCTCTAACAATTTTGCAAAGGTCACTTTTTAATAACATACCATGAGTGTGGATAAGTTTAAAAAAATACTTGACTTCTAGTTCAAAACATGCAATGATATTATCTTTAAATGAAATAATATTTCGAATATTGAAATAACGATTAAATCATCTATCGAAGGGCACCGTTTTTAAGAAGAAGTTGATGATTCATGACTTCTACCGGATGAAGCAAGAAGGGCAGAAGGTGGCCTGGCTTCCCTCCTTCAATAGTATTCAAGGCAAGGGGCCCAGAAAAAACCTTTATTGTAGTTTATGGAGAAACTCCATGTCGCAGGTGGAACAGACGACACGGCAAACGATAAACCAAATGTTCAACGCACGGTCCGTCGCCGTGATTGGTGCCTCCAACAATCCCGGGAAATACGGATATATGACGGTGGCAAGCATGCTCAAGGGAGGATATGAAGGGAAGATATATCCGATCAATCCCAAAGGTGGAGAAATACTGGGGCTCAAGGCGTATCGATCCTTGAAGGATCTGCCGGAGACACCGGACGTGGCCATGATTGTGATTCCTGTTCATTTGGTTCCTGATATCATGAAGGAAGCCGCTGAAATCGGCATTCCCGGGGTTGGAATTACTTCCGCAGGATTCAGCGAGGTGGGAAGGAATGATTTGCAGGAAGAAATAGTCCGAATCGCTAAAGAGAATCATATCCGGATCATCGGACCGAACATCGAGGGCTTCATCTACGCTCCAAACAAGTTACATGTACAGTTTTACCCGGTGATTGAAAATTACGGCCGGCTGGCCACCATAACTCAGAGCGGCTCAATGACGAACGGCTTACTGGGATGGGCGAATGACGAAGGGCTCGGAATAAGTACATGTATCAATCTGGGGAATCAGGTCGATATCTGCGAATCCGACTTTCTGGATTTTCTGGCTGCGGATGAAAATACCAGGGCAGTAATCATGCATCTTGAAGGCGTAAAGGACGGCCGAAAGTTTATTCAATCGCTCAATAATATTGCCGGACAAAAGCCGGTAGCCGTTTTGAAAGCCGGACGTTCCGTTGCCGGGAAAAAATCCATCGTTTCCCATACGGCCTCGCTTGCCGGCTCGCACGATGTTTTTAAATCGATATGTCGTCAGTTCGGGGTGGCCGTTGCGGACGACATTCAAAGCCTGTATGACTATGGAAGGACTTTGTCGCTCCTTAAAATTCCCAATGGGAACCGGATCATGGTGATATCTTCTTCCGGGGGACTGGGGGTACTGACCGTAGATGAAGCCGAATCCTACGGTCTTTCCATACCGGAAATACCCCGAAAGATAATTGTAGAACTTACAAAAATGGATTTTGCAAACCCCCTCGGCTCCATGAGCAACCCGATAGATCTTGCCACAATCCGGGTGGAGGAATTTGAGAAGGTTGCATTGCTTTTGGATCAGCATGATCTTGCCGACGTTTTCATATTCAATTTCGGCGATCCAATACCCGGGGCAGGGGATATGCTTATCGAACTGTCCAGAAAAATCAAAGCCAGCATCATTGTATCCTATATGGGGGGGGAAAGCGAAGAAAAGAAAGATAAACCCAGAATGCAGAAGGCCGGTATACCGGTTTTGCCGACTCCCGAACGGGCCATCCGAACGATTGCAGCATGTGTGAGATTCGGAGAAGTGCAGAGGGAGAAAGAGAAAAAAAAGAGTATTGACTATCAGTGTCCGGGGAGAGAAGAATTTTCTGATGTATCAAGCCTTGTTCCGGAGTATATTGTCATCAATCTGCTCAAACAATATTATATCCCATATCCCGAATACGGACTGGCAGCCAGCGCTGGCGAAGCGGTGGCTGTAGCAAAAAAGCTGGGTTACCCTGTTGTTCTCAAGGTAGTTTCACATGATATCTCCCATAAAAGTGACGTTGGGGGCGTTGCCGTTAACCTGAAAGATGCGGACGAAGTTCGTACCGGCTTTTCCAATATAATGGATCGGGTTTCCGAAGCGGTTCGTGGAGCCGCCTTGCAAGGTGTTCTGGTCTGTAAACAGGCGGATGATGGTGTGGAAGTGATCATCGGTGCATTGGATGATGCGGTTTTCGGGCCCACCGTCATGTTCGGACTAGGAGGGATTTTTACGGAAGTTTTAAAGGATGTTTCCTTCAGGGTTGCACCGCTTAGAAGAAGAGATGCAGAAGAAATGATCAGGGAAATCAAGGCATATCCGATTTTAGAAGGGGTCAGGGGCCAGACTGGTTGTGACATCAATAAGCTGATCGATCTTTTGTTGAATGTTTCTGATATGGTAATCGAACGGCCGGAAATAAAGGAATTAGATCTCAATCCGGTGCGAGTTTATGAAAACAATATTCTGGTCCTGGATGCCCGAGTAATAAAAAGAGAAAAAAGGAAGGAGAAATGAAAATATTTAGAACTCAGTTGAATGTATTGAAGGGACTGGATTTAAAAGTATTTACCGGAGACGAGCTGGATTTAGTTCATGATGCAACGCTGAAAGTGCTGTGGAAAACAGGGCTGCAGATCGGCACGGATGAGGCTACTGAAATTTTCCATTCAGCAGGATGTAAGGTAGAAAAAGCAGAAGAAAAAAATATTGTAAAAATCCCGCCTTATCTTGTAGAGGATTGTATCCGTTGGGCGCCAAGGTCTTTTGTTTTTTATGGAAGAGATCCTGCAAAGGATTTTGTGGTTGAATCCGGACGCCTCGGCTTTTCGTTTTTTGGGGAGAATGTCAATATCATCGATAGAGAAAGCAGGAAACTACGGCGTTGTACAAAAAACGATCTGGCTGAAGCATCCCGGCTGGGCGATTACTATGAGGAAGTGGTGCCGTTTATACATAAATGTATGGGATCTTTGGATAAAATGGCGGAAACCCAATCCTTACACAATTATCATGCAATGGTCAGCAACAGCAGCAAACATGTCGTCCAGGGCTTTTTTTCCGGGAGGAACACAAAAAAAATCTTTGAGATGGCCGCTGCTTGTACTGGCGGAATTGAAAACTTCAAGAAACGGCCTATAGTGACAAATATGGTCTGCCCGACCAGCCCGCTAATACTGACCAAAAATGTCTGTGATATGAGTATCGAGTGCGCCAAAATGGGAACGGGGCTGATCGGCACGACAATGCCGCTGAGTGGTGTAACAGCGCCTACTACAATGGCCGGTTCACTGTTGATTGCTAATGCTGAGTCGCTGGGGATTCTTGTCCTCTCTCAGATTATTAACAGAGGCATGCCATATATGTTTGCAAATTACCAAACGATTATGGACCTGCAAATTGGCACGGCTTGCCTGGGTGCGCCTGAGGCCGGTCTGCTTGCAGCGGCCTCATCTAAAATGGCGAAGTATTACAAATTGCCGGTCTGGTGTGGGGTCGGGATTTCTGATAGCAAGATTCCAGATGCCCAAACGGCGTATGAAAATGCCATTAACGTTACAATGGCTGCCCTTGGAGGGGCTAATGTCATTGATTGTATCGGCGGGCTTGAGGCAGGCCTGACATTTGATTACGCAAAAGCAGTAATGGATATTGAATATGCAAGGGGTATAAAGAAAATTCTCGAGGGAATTGAGGTATCCGATGAAACGCTTGCCACGGATGTGATTGATCAGGTGGGGCATAAGGGGGACTATATAATCCATGATCATACTTTGAGGCATATGAGGAGCATGTCAAAGGCAAAGCTTTTTGACAGAAAAAGTCGTGAAATCTGGGTTTCTGAAAAAGGTGGGAAAGATATTACTGAATGTGCCTATGAAGTGGCGAAAAATGTTGTTGCGACCCACAAACCAGCACCGCTTCCACAGAGTGTTGATGAAGAGATGAAATCCATTATCGATGCGTATGAGGAAGAACTCTCCTCTAAACCATAAATAAGGTCTTGCGTGTCGTGCCGGCGTCGGGAACTATCCTGTAGGATTTTCGCCTTCTTCTAGATGGCTGATCTACAGTATTGTGATATTTTGTATCGTCGCCGGATGAAGAATTTATGTTTCATTCATGGATGAGAATATTGAGAATACAAGGGGGAAAAAAATGGAGGTATCGGTAAGGGGGTTACGCGTACTTATAACGGCGGGGGCTTCAGGTATCGGCTTTTCTGTTGCGAAGGCCTTTCTGGAAAACGGTGCATCCGTTCATGTATGCGACGTGAATGAGAAGTTTTTGGCTGAATGTAAAAAAGAGTTGCCGAACATCGAAACGACTTTGTGCGATGTCTCGGACGTATCCCGGGTCGAACAATTATTCACCGAAGCAGATCGACATTTAGGGGGATTGGATGTGCTGGTAAATGTTGCCGGTATTGCCGGTCCGACTGCGAGGGTTGAAGATGTCGTGCCGGATGAGTGGGATGAGACCATTAATGTGGATTTAAACGGGCAGTTTTATTGCGCCAGACTGGCAATTCCACGAATTAAAAAAGCTGGTGGCGGATCAATGATTAATTTTTCATCCTGCTCCGGGTTAATGGGATCTCCTTTTCG
>JAUVXT010000171.1 GCA_030603465.1 Deltaproteobacteria bacterium | reverse complement strand
CTGTTCCTGAGTTTCCCGTCGGGGCTGGTACTATACTGGTTGTTTAATAACATTTTGAGTATTGGACAGCAGTACTACATCAATAAGCGATAGACTTAACAAGAGGGAGCATACATGAACAAAACGATAGAGGTCGAAGGTAAGAATATTGATGATGCTATTGAAAGGGCCTGTGAAGAGTTCAATTTACCGAGAGAAAAGCTGAATATAGAAATACTATCGGAGGGATCTTCGGGAATCCTTGGACTGGTAGGAACGAAAAAGGCATCTATCAGGGCCGGCATCATGTCTTTCGATATGGACATTGATGACTCACTTGAAGGGGAAACGACAGTCCGGGCCGAAGATAGCGCTCCGCTAAATGCCGAAATATCTGACGAGGATGCAGAACAGGAGGCAAAAGAGGTCCTTGAGGGGATACTGAAACGGATGAGCCTTGACTTCCCTGTAAAAACGAAGGAAACCGCGGAATATGTCACTCTCAACATCATCGGTGACGGAAGCGGACTCATCATCGGACGAGGGGGACAGACCCTCGATGCCATGCAGTATATTATCAACAAGGCATTGGGCAAAAACGGGAAAAAGAGGAAAAGAATCATCCTCGATACGGAAAATTACAGACAAAAAAGGGGTGCTACACTCATTGCCCTGGCCGAAAAACTGGGGGCAAAGTCCAAGCGGACAAAGAAACCCGTTACTGTCAATCCCATGAATGCCCATGATCGCAGAATAATCCACCTGGCGCTGCAAAACGATAAAGACTTGACCACAAAGAGTCGCGGAGAAGGAATCTTCAGGAAGATCATCATTGTACCGACCAGGAGGGGATAATTCCTTCATGAAAGCAAATGTCCCGATTGTGTGAGATGGCAACAGAAGACACCATAGCCGCCATAGCAACGCCGAAGGGTGTCGGTGGAATCGGCATTATAAGGGTAAGCGGCGCGAAGGCGGAAGAGATTTGCCATCTTTTGTTCAGACCCGGAAAAGATGCCGGCCCGCTGAAGAATCGTTACCTGTACCATGGAACCATCATATCCCCCGAAACAGACAAAGGCATCGATGAAGTTTTGATCTCCCTCATGAGAAAACCTCATTCCTATACGGGAGAAGACACGCTGGAGATAAACTGTCACGGTGGGCCACTTATCCTCGAAACTGTCCTGAATGAGGTGATCAAAGCGGGGGCGCGCCCCGCCCTTCCGGGAGAGTTTACGAGAAGGGCCTTTATGAATAATCGCATAGATCTGTCACAGGCAGAGGCGATTATCGACCTTATCTCCGTCAAAACCGACAAAGGACTGAACCTTGCCCTCTCTCACCTGAGAGGAGATTTATCAAAAAAAATCGGAAGGCTAAGAGAATCACTAATTGAAATACTCGCTCACCTGGAAACGGCTATTGACTTTACAGACGATGACATTGAGCCCGTTCCTTACGCAGAAATTTCCGGAAAAATCGAGAATTCCACCCAGAATATCAGAGAAATACTCTCGACCTATAGAGAGGGAAAGCTTTACAGAGATGGCCTGAATGTCCTGATCACGGGAAAACCGAACGTGGGGAAATCGAGCCTCTTAAACAGGCTTCTTGGCGAAAAGCGGGCGATCGTGACTTCCGTACCGGGAACGACCCGGGATTTTATCGAGGAAGCGATAAATATCAGGGGCATGCCTGTAAATTTCATCGATACGGCAGGGATAAGGGATGTGAATGCCGTCGTTGAGAAGGAGGGAATAGGTCTTGTATGGGAAAAGGCTGAATCTGCAGATATTATTATTGTCCTCCTTGACGGAAGCGCCAAACTTGCCGGGGAAGACCTTGAGGTTATAGAGGGAAACAGGGGACGGAAAATCGCCCTGGTCGTCAACAAATCCGATCTTCCCGCAAAATTAAAGAATCGGGAACTGGAGAAAATACTCCCATGCATCACACCCCTCTGGATATCGGCAAAATACGGAAGGGGTATGGACGAGTTGAAGGAAAAGATATACGTCCTTGCCTGTGACAATGACGATGATTTCGGTTCTGATATTGTCCTCACCAATCTTCGTCACAAGCTGGCACTGGAAAAGTCGGCGGAACTCCTGGCACAGGCCGGCGATACTATAAAGAAAGATCTCTCTCCCGAACTCCCCGCCCTCGACATCAGGGAATCTCTTGACTGTCTCGGTGAAATTGTCGGCATCACGACAGATGAAGATATCCTCAACGAGATCTTTTCAAAATTTTGTATCGGCAAATAGATCAAGACTCCCCGCAACAAGTTGCGGGAAATCTCCGACTTTTTACCGGTACGTCAAACTTTGAGTTGAAGCGACAAATCTACCTTCTTAATTCCCCGTAAATGAAAAATCGCTCAGTTCAATCCCCGTCTGGCTTCCTCCACCGCTGATACTGACACTCGTAACTCCCGAAGGAACGCTTACGCGCACTTCTCTGCCCCCAGCGGGACCCCATTGATTGACAAATTCTTTATAAAATTCCTGACGTTCTCCCTTTCTTGTGGTCAAGGTGACGGTTTCTTTGCGGGTTCCCGCTGTAATATTGATCCGGTTATTGGTTATGTCTGTATTGACATTCTGGTCGTTCCACAAGAGAAAGGACAGGACGCCTCCCTTGTTGTGGGGCAGGAGGATCGTGCCACCCGTATATCCGTAAAATGTCCTGCCGGAGTTCGCTCCATGGAGAGTTCTGGCGAAGTTATTTAATACGCGTGTCGTCCGGTTTACCTTCTCGTCGAAGCGGATAATGATGGGTGCGCCCCGCGTGAATTCCACATCGGATATTTCAACACCGGTCTGAGATCCCGAATTGCTGAATTTTACGATGGGAACTCCCTCGGGGACCTGGACAGTTATGTCCGCGCCCCCGGCCGGACCCCACTGGTTACTGAATTCCCGATATTCTTCAACCAGATCGAGGGCGCTGGTGTACTGGATAAAGGTGTCCTTACGCGACGCAACGCTCATATTGATTTTGTTCAACGCGGAGGCAAACCCCACATGCTGATCGTTCCATACCTTAAATGTGAGAAATCCACCCCTGGTGTGGGGCAAAAAGATAGACCCGCCTGTATAGCCGTAATATTTCCGATTTGACTTGGATCCATTCAATACCCTGCTTGCCTGCACCATCGGTCTGCCTGCGGGGCGCATGGCCTGCACTTCATACCCTCCAGGAAGGAATCTGTATCCTTCAATAAACTGTAGATGGGACATTTCAATCCCCGTAATGCTGCCACTATGATTAAATGTAAAAGATGAGACCCCGGATGGTACGGCAAGAACGACCTTTGCTATGCCCGCCGCTCCCCACTGATTCCGGAACTCACTGTATTCTTCCACAAGCTGATTACGTGTGGCATAATTGGCTATTTTGATATTGCTTCCTCCAAGGGTGGCATTAAAGTAGTTGGTGTGTCCGTACCCATTCACCTGCATGTCATTCCACAGGGAAAACGAAAGCATGCCCCCCCTTGAGTGAGGCAGGGTAATCGTTCCTCCCGTATATCCATAATATCTGGTCCCCGTTGTGACGCCATGGAGTACCCGGCCTACGGATATGGTCACTCCACCCTCGCTCTCAACGGAGTATGATGTTCCCGTAAATGCAAAGAGGCACATGCCCAATGCGCAAAAAAAACAGAATATTCTTCTTTTCATAATCAAACCTCCTTCAGAAGGGAAAATGTAACCTCTTTCGCATTTAAGTTGATATACCGCTGCTTAAACACCTTTTCGCTTCGCCAAGATTTATTCTAACGCTCAACGAAATTTATGCTTTAAAAACTTTATCACGAAAGAACCAAAATTTCTGATAACTGGAATAGAACTGTATCTTACACGGATTGAAATTCAAAAGG
Organism: Deltaproteobacteria bacterium; assembly: GCA_030603465.1. Taxonomy (GTDB): domain Bacteria; phylum Desulfobacterota; class Syntrophia; order Syntrophales; family UBA2210; genus JAFGPZ01. The sequence continues at coordinate 1,909 of JAUVXT010000171.1, read as the reverse complement.
CAAGTAAAATGGCGTGCCAGTCTCCAGATTAAGCTTGAAAATAAAAAGAATTTTATCTATAAGAGGGCTCTGGTTTTCTGCCACTTTTTCCTGATAACCCATCCTGCTTAGTAATTTCGGCGCTCACACGGGAATTAGACTGGAGCATTTTCTGTTCTGAAAAGCGGTAGTTCCGGTGAACTCTTCCTGTCACGGCGAGGGGGGGAGTAAATATACCAATACACCAAGGGGTAGCAATATATGCCGATACGCACGGATATCAAGAAAATTATGATTATCGGGTCCGGGCCCATAGTCATTGGCCAGGCATGCGAGTTCGATTATTCAGGAACTCAGGCATGCAAGGCATTAAGATCACTTGGATATGAGATAGTTCTCGTAAATTCCAACCCGGCGACCATAATGACCGACCCCAATATGGCCGATGTTACATACGTTGAGCCGCTCAACATTCAGGCCCTGGAAGAAATTATAGAAAAGGAGCGCCCCGACGCGGTACTCCCAAACCTTGGCGGCCAGTCGGGACTTAACCTTACCTCAGAACTTTCCAAAGCGGGCATCCTTGATAAATACGATGTCAAGATCATCGGTGTCAATATCGACGCTATCGAAAGGGGCGAAGATCGCATCGCCTTCAAGGAGACAATGAACCGCCTCGGCATAGACATGCCGAAAAGCAACCCCGCCTACACAGTTGAAGAAGCGGAGAAAATTGCCGATGAGCTCGGCTACCCCGTAGTTATCAGGCCCGCCTATACAATGGGGGGAACGGGAGGCGGACTGGTTTATAACAAAGAGGAATTACGCCTTATTGCCAGCCGCGGCATAGCGGCAAGCCTTATCGGACAAATCCTGATAGAGGAATCCGTTCTCGGGTGGGAGGAGTTAGAACTCGAGGTGGTGCGGGATGAAAAAAATCAGATGATCACGGTCTGTTTCATAGAAAATGTCGATCCCATGGGAGTCCACACGGGAGACTCATTCTGCACGGCCCCCATGCTCACCATCGCTCCCGAACTGCAGGAACGCTTGCAGAAATACGCCTATGAAATCGTAGAGGCTATTCAGGTTATCGGAGGCACGAATGTCCAGTTCGCCCATGACCCCAAAACCGGTCGGGTCGTTATAATCGAAATCAATCCGAGAACCTCGCGTTCCTCTGCCCTGGCATCAAAGGCGACCGGCTTCCCCATCGCCTTTATATCATCGGTACTTGCGGCCAGCCTGACACTCGATGAGATTCCCTACTGGAAGGAAGGCACCCTCGATAAATACGCGCCTTCAGGAGATTACGTAGTCGTCAAATTCGCCCGCTGGGCATTTGAGAAATTCGCGGGTGCGGAAGATATACTCGGCACACAGATGCGCGCAGTGGGCGAGGCAATGAGTATCGGGAAGACCTACAAAGAGGCCCTGCAAAAGGCGATCCGATCGCTCGAAATCAACCGCTACGGTCTTGGATTCGCCCGGGATTTCCATCAAAAGCCCCTGGAGGATTTGATGGCGCTACTGTCTATACCGTCGAGTGAAACACACTTCATCATGTACGAAGCGCTCCGAAAGGGGGCAACCGTTGATAAGCTCCATAAAAAGACCCATATCAAGTCCTGGTTTATCGAACAGATGAAGGAACTGGTTGCGCTGGAAGAGGAAATCCTGACCTTCAGGGGCGCAACCCTCCCTGATAATCTTCTGACAAGGGCGAAAAAAGACGGTTTTTCCGACCGCTATCTCAGTCAATTACTTGACCTTTCCGAGACAGAGGTCCGAAAGCGGCGTAAAGACCTCGGCATAGTTCAGGGATGGGAGCAGGTCCCGGTAAGCGGGGTGGAGGATAAGGCATATTATTACTCTTCCTATAATACCGCCGACAACGTCCCCACCTCTGACAAACGAAAGATAATCGTCC
>JAUVXT010000198.1 GCA_030603465.1 Deltaproteobacteria bacterium | reverse complement strand
AGAAAAAAATTACTTCACTCAAATTTTTTTTAGGATGATTCGAGTGAAGCCGCTAAAATGCTCAAAGAACCAGTTACCGTGGCTTTAAGGCTCCAAGGATCGTTGCTCAATGGCAGAGTCGCTACTGTCTGAATCGAAGTTGCATCTGAAATTTATCTTGACTTGAAAATGTGCTATAAGATAGACAATATAACTTCATCTTGAAATCATAGTCTGAAAGGGGCGCTCATGGCTGCATACAGCTCGGATTCTATTAGAAATGTTGCATTTATCGGACATGGAGGAACGGGTAAAACTTCTTTTTGCGAATCTCTCCTTTTTATCAGCGGTAAATCCGACAAGCTGGGAAGGGTTGATAACGGAACATCCAACCTCGATTTTGAACCGGAAGAACAAAAGAGGAATATCTCGATCAGTTCTGCCGTAAGTTTCTTCAACTGGCAAAAACATAAGGTCAATATTATTGACACGCCCGGCGATTCAAATTTTATCATGGATACAAAGAATAGCATGCGAGTAGCCGACGGCGCCATCGTTCTCATAAATGCAGTGGGGGGCGTCGAATTTCAGACAGAAAAAGTATGGGAATACGCTGAGGAATTGTCCATTCCCCGTCTCATTTTGATCAATAAAATGGACAGAGAACGGGCCGATTTTCTCAAGGCCGCTGAAAGCGTAAAAGATATACTGGGCAAAAAAGGCACCATCTGTTATCTCCCCATAGGTTCCGAAGATTCATTCAAGGGTCTCATTGATCTCATCAATATGAAGGCATATATTTATGATGATTCCCAGAAGAACTTTTCCAAAGAGGATATTCCTGAAGAACTCCTGGGTCAGGCTGAAACTTACAGAGAAACGATGGTTGAAGACATCGCGGAATGTGACGAAAAATTGATGGATAAGTACCTCGAAGAGGGTGAGCTCAGCATAGAAGACATCAAAGACGGCTTGCGCAAGGGAGTGGTTTCTTGTGAATTGTTCCCCGTCACATGTGGCTCGGCATTGAAAAATATCGGGGCAAACCTCCTTATGGATATGATTGTCGAATGCCTCCCCTCCCCTGTAGACAGAGGTCCGATTACCGGGGAAAAGCCGGGCTCCGATGAGAGTGAGACGAGAAATCCGGTTGATAGCGATCCATTTTCCGCATTTGTATTTAAGACCATAGCAGACCCTTACGCGGGCAAGCTTACGCTGTTCAGGTTATTTTCAGGGACACTCCGCTCTGACTATACGTTCTACAACCCCTCGAAACAATCGAGTGAAAAGTGTGGTAATATCTTCTTCCTCGAAGGAAAGACTCAAAAACCTGCCGGTCTTCTTATCCCCGGCGATATCGCTGCCGTGGCCAAACTCAAGGATATTGCCACGGGAGATACACTGTGCGACGAAAAAACGCCTGTCGTATATGGCACGGTTCCTCCCATTAATGCAGTCACATCCTATGCGGTGGAACCGAAGTCAAAGGGCGACGAAGAGAAGATTATGTCCTCTCTCAACAGACTCGTGGAAGAAGACTCTACACTGTCCGTTCACAGAGATAAACAGACAAAAGAAATTATCCTCTCCGGAGTGGGCCAGGTACATATCGATGTAACCATTGAAAAACTCAAAAGGAAGTTCGGTGTCGACGTAAATCTCAAACAACCAAAAGTTCCATACAGAGAAACGATAAAGGGAAAAACGCAGGTCCAGGGAAGATACAAAAAACAATCGGGGGGACGCGGTCAATATGGCGACACCTGGCTGGATATCGAACCTCTTCCCGGGGGCGGCGGTTTCGAATTTGTCAACAAAATCGTCGGCGGAGCAATCCCGAGGCAGTACATTCCTGCAGTAGAAAAGGGCATCGTGGGAGCCATGGAAGAAGGAATCCTCGCAGGTTACCCCATTGTCGATATCAGAGTCTCACTGTATGACGGCTCCTTCCATACCGTTGACTCTTCTGAAATGGCATTTAAGATTGCCGGCTCAATGGGTTTTAAAAAGGGATTTCAGGAATGCCAGCCAACACTTCTGGAACCGGTTGTAAACATTGACATAGAGGTTCCCGATGAATATATGGGAGATGTGATAGGAGACCTGAACAGCAGACGCGGCAAAGTTCTGGGTATGGATAAAAAGGGAGTAAATCAATTAATAAAGGGACAGGTTCCCCTGTCGGAGATACTTAATTATGCTCCCGATTTGACCTCTATTACAAGCGGTCGGGCCACATTTTCATATGAAGTATCTCACTACGATGAAGTGCCTGCCCATCTCCAGGAAAAGGTTATTTCCGAATCCAAGAAGGAGGAGTAAGGCGCTTCTTGATAAACTGTGGTGTGATAACAATCAGCGATAAAGGATCTCGGGGAGAACGCGAAGATCTCAGTGGGAAAGAGGTTATTCGAATACTTGAGGAATGCAGTTTCTCGATTGAAGACTATCGCATCATCCCCGATGAAAAGGATATAATAAAAAGTACGCTCCTGGAATTTTCCGATGCGCGGAAGTTTGGTCTTGTTATAACAACGGGGGGCACCGGGGTTAGTCCGAGAGACGTAACTCCCGATGCAACCCTAGAGGTAATAGAGAGGGAAATTCCGGGCATGGCGGAAGCCATGAGAAGGGAAAGCCTGAAAAAGACACCTCATGCGATGATTTCGCGGGCTGTAGCCGGAATAAGAAGTGAGTCCTTGATTATTAATCTTCCCGGAAGTCCGGGTGGAGCAAGAGAGAATCTCGCTGTGCTATTACCCGCCTTGAGGCATACCATAGAAAAGATTAGGGGTGACCAGTCAGATTGTGCTCCCGCATAAAGGATAGGATATTTTCTTTGTGTGTTCCGGCCCAGTATATATCCCCGCAATGCGGACAGACATGAAAAATTTCCTGTGTTTGAAAAACATATTCGGGAACTCTTTCTTTTATTTCTTCTGTCTTTGAAACGTCCTGCAATACTTCATTACACTTGATGCATATGGAAAGCAGTTTATCGTTCTCAGGCTTCAGCGAAAGCTCGCCGATTATCTCCCTTATCTGATCGACGACCTTTTCCGACCGCACAATGACCATTCGACCACTGAAATTTCTCCGAGCCATGTCCCTTCTTCGTGTAATGACAATCCTTCCCTCTTTCGCGCCCCTTTGCAAAAAACTTCTGTCTATGGCCCCTGTATAGTACAGCGTATCATAGCCCATAATCCTCAGCCACTTCGCCAGTTTTCCCAGGGTTCTGTCTGTAATGAAATTCATTTTTTATTCTTCTGACGGTTGCTCTACAAAAGAAACAGGCAATCTTTCAACTTCCGAATTTTCGATTTCCAGTTTTTTTATCCTTTTCTTTAATCTTGCTATACGCCTTGAAAGTCTGAATCTCTCCCCTATTCCCACCAGTCCGGCAAAAATCAGGCCCGCTCCAAATGAAATAAAGATTATCAGGTAGAGAGGCATGTTGAAATCTACAAAATTATAATAATTTAATCCAACAGGAACGGCATTGCTCATTGAAAATGTGATAATAAAGAGTACAACTATCATTACAATAATTGTGTAGACAATCTTCATTTTAAACCTCCTTAATGTTTTGAAAATAGGGTATCAAAACCTCCCGTGTTTCCTCTATACCTTCGGGGATAAATCTGGTATCACCGACAACTGCGGCATAATTTGTGTCCCCGATCCATCTGGGAACTATGTGCAGATGAATATGGCTATCCACACCCGCCCCTGCAGCCCTTCCCAGATTCATTCCTATATTGAATCCTTCAGACTTTAATGCTTTTTTCATGATCTTGACAGACAATTCCATCAGGTCCATTATCTCGGTTTTTTCTTCATCACTCGTATCACCGATATCACCTATGTGACGGAAAGGGACTACCAATAAATGACCTGAAGCATAGGGATATTTATTCATAATTACATAACAGGACTTCCCCTCGTACATTACTAGATTCTCATCTCTGATAGAATCCTTACAGAAGATACATCCTTCAGGTTTTTTGCCCTTCAAATATTCCATTCTCCCGGGAGATATTATACAGTCCATATTCTATTCCAGGTTTATTATCCTTCCCTTAATAGTATTATCATCAACTTCAAGTATCCCCACCGAGTTAATTCCCTTTAATGTTCTGCCCGTGGCGGAACCCGGATTAAAGATGAGGAGATCATTCTTCACCTTATTAACGGCGCGATGCGTGTGACCATAGACAAGACAATCGATATTACTGAATTCATTGAGAAGTTTCTTCTCGATCGCGAAAGGACCACCCCATCCGTGTATGAGACCTATTCTGTGTCCGTGAATTTCCACAACGCGTTTTTCAGGCAGCGCATTTCTAAGGGAGGCTGAATCCATATTTCCTCTCACCGCGCAAATATCTTTCGCTCCAAAGACATCAAGCACACCCTCTTCCACAATATCGCCGGCATGCATTATCAGATCGACATCACGGAAGAGACCCTCTGCGATTTCCTCAAGTCTGTTGTCGTATCCATTCAGGTGTGTGTCCGATATTACGCCTATTCTCATTGGATCGATTATATCCATATGAAACGAAATAACAAGGATTATTTTGGCGGGGCTTTTAATTTGACATTTTCTCTCTCTATCGCTACTATCCTTCCTACACAATAACAGGAGTTATGGGATAATGGAAAACACACTTTCGAAGATAGCCGATAAAATACTCACTCTCGATGAAGCATCCCTTACAGGATTGTGGAAAAAATACAAGGCGCGGATGGAACATTTCGACACCTCAAAGGAATGGGAAAAATCGGTGCTTATCTTTTTCGTTATAAATTCTGTGCGGGTTAAAAATGAGATTTTCAACGATCAAATCATCAATATCCGTTCGGGCAAACAATCACCCCGGAAGAAGAATATTTTAAAGGATGTGCCATACCTGAAACGCGTAAAATAATGGATAAAGAGCAGGCATTAAAAAGAATAGAAGAGCTCCGGGCTCTCATCGATTATCACAAC
>JAUVXT010000248.1 GCA_030603465.1 Deltaproteobacteria bacterium | reverse complement strand
TGATCCCCTGTTCTTTTACGCTGATATCGTTCTTTATTGTGTAAAACATTTCCTGTAGCCGCATTATCGCGCTCTCGGTTTCCGCGATGTCTGCCCTTGTATCTTCCATCGCCGCCTCTCGAGACTTCAGATTTGTTTCCGCCTCGATACACCGGGATTCCAGTATTTCATACTTCTCTTTTAAAGCTGCCTCCTCAGAAGCAAACTGTGAATAAATCTGAAGCGAAAGGGCCAACCTGGATTCTTTGATGTTTTTCTTCAAGGCCTTGAATCTCTCGGCCTTTTTTGCCTGCCTTCTCGTTGAATTCAACTGTGTCTTTACTTCGCTTATGATATCACTCAGACGGGTTATGTTCCGCCTTGTCGATTCCATCTTTCGAACGGCGGATTCCTTTCTAGACTTGTATTTCATTATACCAGCCGCTTCCTCTATAAACTGCCGTCGCTCTTCCGGTTTGGCCTCGATAAGTCTGGCAACCCTCTCCTGTTCTACGATGGAATAGGTCCTTACCCCGATACCGGCATCCATAAATAATTCTCTTATATCGAGGAGGCGGCAAGGGGCCTTGTTTATGTAATATTCAGTTTCGCCTTCGCGGAACATCCTGCGTGACACGGTAACCTCTTTTAATCCGGAATATTTCCCGCTAAATTGATGGCCCCCGTTCTCAAGCGTGAGAGACACTTCCGCCATACCGACGGGAAGTGAATCGTCGCTTCCATTAAAGATGACATCCTCCATCTTTTTCCCGCGGAGTGTCGTAACCCTCTGTTCACCCATAACCCAGCGAATGGCATCGACGATATTGCTCTTCCCGCACCCATTCGGTCCAACTACGGCACTGATACCGCTTGAAAAGTCAAGAAGGGTCTTATCCTTGAAGGATTTGAACCCGAGTATTTCCAGTTTTTTCAGCTTCATATTATTACCAAACCACCAAGCAGCCTTCTAATTACAGCAAAATAAAGTCTGCGACCTGCCTGAATCTAGCAAAAGAAAACACCTTTGTAAAGAAAAAAACACAACAAAATGTGCTATAAAATAATTTGACCACAACATATTGTGTTTATGGCAAAATCAGAGGAATCAGGTCTGAACGTATTGTTGTCTTAATAAGAATTCTTTTAAGCGGTCACGGATTTTTTTTCTCTGAGCGACAGCAACCGGCATCGGGCGTAAACCCTGCAGATCTATTGATCTTTGAATTTTGAGATATCTATGATAATCTGACCCCCTTATGGTATCTATCCGCGACACAATTCGCTCCAAAAATTATCCTGTTATAAACAACGCCCTCATTTTTATAAATGTGATCGTTCTCATCATAGAAATGGGCAATCCGGATCAATTTGTCCTGATGATGCTCCCCGCAGCAAGTTGCGAGGAATCTCCGACTATTGAGGTAAATTTATATTTTTTATGCGCTCGCTGTTCAGTTCAACCATAAAGAGCGGTTAAGAGGTCTTATTATGGAAATGGAAGATGAAAAATGGGAAGTGGCCCATAGGGCCTCGGGAATGGTCAATGCAAATATCATAGTGGGGAGGCTCGAAACAGAGGGCATTCCCACCAGGCTCAAGTACGAGGCGGTAGGCACAATATATCCCATAACCATCGACGGTCTCGGAGAAGTGAAGATACTGGTTCCCGCCGTGTACCTGGAATATGCGCATGAGGTGCTATCGCGTTCCTATGAAGACGATGACATGGATTGGAGAGATCAATAATTGTCGAACACACCATACTTGTTTGAAAATCTCAGGATACGGAAATTACTAATCATTGCCGTCTCTCTTATTGCGGCGATTATTTTAGCAACTCCTTCATGGGCTGAAACTACCGCCACGGCTTCCAACGCCGCACAAGAGGTGGATCAAGCGTGGTGGCTCTGGCCCATCATCCTTCTTGCGGTAACCTTTGTAATGGGCATTCTGGCTGTATTGGGAGGAATCGGCGGTGGCGTTCTCTTTGTACCGATAATCAGTGGTTTTTTCCCTTTTCATCTCGACTTTGTAAGGGGTACGGGTTTGATGGTAGCGCTCACCGGAGCCCTGGCAGCCGGGCCAAGTCTTCTTAAAATGAATCTGGCCAGCCTGCGACTCGCGATGCCTGCAGCATTGATAGCCTCAATATCGGCTATTTTTGGCGCAATGATCGGACTCGCAATTCATACGGAAATTGTCCATATCGCTCTAGGCGTCGTAATATTGGTCATCTGCATAGTTATGATTACAGCCAGAAAATCGGAATACCCCGTATTCCCTCACGCAGACAGGCTCTCCTCCGCCATGAGAATCTGCGGGATATATCAGGAAGTCAGCACCGGTGAAACTATAGACTGGAAGGTGCATCGTACGCCCCTGGGACTTTTTCTCTTTGTAATCATCGGATTTGCGGCGGGAATGTTTGGTCTCGGCGCGGGATGGGCCAACGTACCGGTACTGAACATAGTCATGGGAGCTCCGCTCAAGATCAGCGTTGCAACGAGCAAATTTCTCCTTTCCGTAACAGATACCTCCGCGGCATGGATATATATGAACAAGGGATGCCTCCTGCCACTCATGGTGGTTCCTTCAATAGTGGGAATAATGCTCGGCTCCTTTGTGGGTGTCCGCATATTAAAGATCACGAAACCCACAGTCGTCCGCTGGATAGTGATCGGCCTTCTGGCATTCGCCGGAGTCAGAACTTTGCTGAAAGGTCTGGGTATTTAAAACAGGGGAAAAGGATATGGCAAATAAACCGGAATCACGACTGACCCTTCAAGCTGAACAGCTCAGATATGCCGGCATTATGGAAAAGGGAATGTTCTTCGGCCTTGCGGTGCTGATCGTTACATTCATACTCTATGTAACCGGCATTATAAGGCCCTACATCCCTTTAAATGAATTTTCCCGGTATTTTCACAAAGACGTAAACAGCTATCTTGCGGAAACAAATATAGATGCGGGCTGGGGCTGGATAAAAATGTTACAGTATGGGGATTTTTTAAACTTTATCGGGATAGCCATACTCGCCAGTATAACGATTCTATGTTATATTTTTATTGTGCCAGTTTTCTGGAAAAAGAAAGACTGGGTATTTGCAATACTTGCCATACTTGAAGTGATAGTGCTTCTCATCGCCGCGAGCGGACTAAGCGCTTACTATTAAAGCGTTTCGTAAACAGATAAAAATTATCCGCTCCGGGATAAATCAATCAAAAATACCTGAAAGGGTGGTCCCGCAACGGGGGCAATTCGATCCATCCAGATCCACCCGGCTGACCTGATACCCGTATCTATCTATAAGGAGATGCCCACATCCGTGGCAAAAGGTGCTTTCACTCACGTCACCGGGGATATTTCCCGCGTAGATGTATCTGAGCCCCTCCTCTTTTCCTGTCTCTGCCGCCCTGTGAATCGTTTTAACCGGTGTGGGAGAGGGCTCCCTCATCTTATACCGGGGATAATAGCGGCTTATATGCCATGGGGTTTCAGCGCCTATGGAATATATAAACCGGGCGATATCCCGGAGTTCATTTTCACTGTCATTCAGTGAGGGTATAATCAGCGTGGTCACCTCCACCCATATACCGAGTTCCTTCATCTTTTTCAGGCTGTCCAGGACCGGCTGGAGCCGCGCCCCGCAGTGTCTCTTATAGAAATCATCGCTGAAAGACTTGAGATCGACATTGGCCGCATCGAGGTAGGGCGCAATCACTTCAAGGGCCTCGCCCGTCATAAAACCATTGGTAACAAAGACATTCTTTATGCCCCTTTCGTGGGCGCCTTTGGCGGTATCGTACGCGTATTCAAAATAGATGGTGGGTTCCGTGTATGTATAGGCGATAGTCTTTGCCCCCGCCTTCTCCGCTCTCTCTACGATATCCTCGGGAGTATCCGCGCCCCCCATGATCTCCCCCGTCTC
>JAUVXT010000091.1 GCA_030603465.1 Deltaproteobacteria bacterium | reverse complement strand
GAGTTATCCCCTGCCCTGCCCACATAAGTTGTGAAATCTCTGTCAACTTCAAAGGTATGGAGAAAAAGTTACGTATCGACTCACGCATGACAAGCGCCTCTTCCAGAGATATGCTTCCCTTTTGTGACGGCTCCGGAAGTTTTATATCTCCTGCTTCCATCTTTCTATCCCTCCCTTCGGAAAAATCCGGTATTAATACAAGATTAATAAGCAAAACCAAAAAGAAAAAAAGAATGCGGTGGTAACGTATCCAAGCCATCGAACAATATCCCCCAAGACATCATTGATGCTATCGTAAAAGTCGCCGGGCACCTTTTCGTCATTCCCGCTTGTCTTCCGTTTGACAGGCAGGCGAAAGTTGGAATCCAGTACTATCAACCAGTTCTGGACACCTGCCTGCGCAGGAGTAACAAAAGAGTGGATTTTTTATGAGGCTGTCATTGTTGACAAGGATAATGCCTTTGTGCTTTATATGTCAAGATATGAAAGAGAAGTTCAATCCAAAACCGTGGGCCAGGAATCGCCACCTCCAGAGCATCTTTGCCAGCCTGAAGATCAGGGTCATAGGGAGCAACACCATGGCTGAATGTGCGAAGAAAGTGATCGTGGATGGAGGAAATGGCGTCCGGCTTCTCGGATTCCACTCGGCCCATGGAGACAATTCCGGAAAGGGTCTCATACTTCTCATTCATGGATGGGAGGGAAGCTCGGATTCCACCTATATTCTTCATACAGGGAACTATCTCTTTAAAAAAGGCTATGACATATTCCGGCTGAACCTGAGAGACCATGGCGCAAGCCATCACTTGAATGAGGGACTTTTCCATGGCGGACTGACGGATGAAACCTTTACGGCTGTCTCCAATATAGCCAAACTTTCAAGGGGAAGGCCGTTTTCCGTTGTCGGGTTTTCGCTGGGAGGAAATTTCGCTCTGAGAATTGCCCTACAGCACGGGAAGACGCCTATCAAAGACCTCAGACATATAATCTCTATCAGCACGATCCTCGATCCACTGCAATCAACACTCTTAATAGAAAACAGTCTCTTCATATATGGACACTACTTTCTGAAAAAATGGAAAAGGTCACTGGAAATCAAACAGGGTCTTTTTCCCAATGTGTATGATTTCACCGACATATTAAAAATGAAGACACTGATGGAAATGACGGACGGCATTATTGAAAGATATTCGCCGTTCCGGGATCACCGGGAGTACTTCAATACATATACGCTGCGAGGAGACGCGCTTGCAGATCTTTCTGTCCCTGTATCCATGATAATATCCCGGGATGACCCCTTTGTTTCCGTCAATGATTTTTTTGAATTAAAGAGAAATCATAACCTTCACCTGTCAGTGCAGCAATATGGGGGCCATTGCGGCTTCCTCGACCCCTTCCCTTTAGGGTGCTGGTTTGAAAGAGAGATAGACCGGATCATGAAAAAATACACAATATAATATGACAGAAATGGACGTATCTAAAATAAATAACAGGGACTCTACACTGGCATTGATAGTGGAAAGATTGGGCAATGCTCCCAACGATTTTTTCGAAAAGTTTAATCGTAATAAATCACATGCCAGAGGAGAACGGCGCCTGACGGCGGGAGTCCTGCTTCCACTCCACTATAGCGGAGAAGGTTTTGTTGTCCATCTTATCAAACGCTCTATGCTGGTTCCCCAGGGGGGAGACCTGAGCTGTCCCGGGGGGATGCTGAATCCCTTTCTTGACAGGCTTCTCATGTCTTTCATGCGCTTCAGATGTCCGCCCATCATGACGGGAGACGCCTTCAGATACGCACGAAAAAGGGGGAAACGTGCTTTTTCAACAATAGCACTCTTCTTCGCCAACGCCCTCAGGGAATCCTGGGAAGAGGTCGGGCTCAATCCCATGAACGTGAAATTTCTTGGACCCCTCCCCTCCTATGATTTATATCTCTTTCAAAGGAGCATCTTCCCGCTGGTTGGCTTCGTAAAGAAAAATCCCTCCTTTCGATCCAATAAAGAGGTAGAAAAGGTTATTGAGATCCCCCTGAAGTCCTTTTTTGAAGACGAACATTATGCCGCCTGTGTATTCAGAAATCCCGGCGGAGACATTCATAAGAGGGGCGACAGCCATGAATTCCCCTGCTTCATCCATAATGACATTGACGGTCAACAAGAAATCCTCTGGGGGGCCACCTTCCAGATTATTATGTCCTTTCTTGCAATCGTTTTCGACCATCAAATGCCCTCAACTTATGCACAAAGAACTGTCGAGAAGAGAATCAAGCGATCTTATTTAACGGGCGCTTCACCACAAGAACAACCATGACTGGCACCCATGAAAAGAGACTGTGGTATCACCCGGGGAGAAGGGAATCTTCTTGACAACGGCTGGTCAACTGGATAACTTTGTATCGAACAGCGAGCGCATTCCCCGCGGCTTGCGTCTGGACTGGCGAGCGAATAAAATATAAAATTCTGGTTCTTTCGGAATAAAGTTGTTCAAGCATAAATACCCTTTGAGCGGTCATTAAGATGGTTTTTACGAATAAATCTTGGCGAAGCGGAAGGATCGATTCCAACTGTCTGAGCCCGAAGGGCGAGTTTTGGAATCGCCTGGAGCAAGCCTTAGATTTATCAAAAAGCACCTTAGACAAGCGAAAAAGTGTTTATGCGGTAGGTTATAAACTTAAATACGAAAGAGGCAATATTTTTCTTAATCGTCGGAGATTCCTCACAACTTGTTGCGGGGAGTCTCAATCAAAAACGGAACTTTTAGAGGAACCGATGATTTCGAGGCGAACATCCGAGATTTCCCCCTTTATCGTTATGGATGTCCTAGAAAAGGCCCAGGAAATGGAAAGAGCGGGAGAAGATGTCATTCATCTGGAGGTGGGTGAGCCAGATTTTGACACGCCCCTTTGCATCAAAGAGGCCTGTGACAGGGCCATAAAAGATGGGAAGACCCATTACACCCACAGTCTGGGACTTTTTGAGCTGAGAGAGGCAATCTGTGAATACTACTTCACAAAATATGATGTAACCGTCTCACCCGACCAGGTTATTGTAACGTCGGGAACGTCGCCGGCCCTTTTCCTCATATTCTCGGCCATGCTTGAAAAAGGTGATGAGGTGATTATTTCCGATCCTCACTACGCCTGTTATCCCAACTTCATCTCTATCCTTGATGGAGTGCCTGTCTCTGTTAATGTCTATGAGGAAGAAGGATTTCAGTACACCTCTCAGGCGATAGAGGAAAAAATCGGCGCCGGGACAAAGGCGATCATGATCAACTCTCCGTCAAATCCGACGGGCAATCTCCTTGACAAAGAACGCATAACCGAAATTGCATCAATAGGCCTGCCCGTTATCTCCGATGAAATCTACCACGGTCTCGTCTATGAAGACAGCGAACACTCCATACTGGAGTTTACCGACAACGCCTTCGTACTGAACGGGTTTTCTAAACAGTTCGCCATGACAGGATGGCGACTGGGATATCTGATTGCTCCTGAAGAATACATCAGGCCCATGCAGAAGGTTCAGCAAAACCTCTTTATCTCGGCAAATTCATTTGTCCAATGGGGAGGCGTAGCGGCATTGAGAGAGGCCGAAGCGGATGTCATTCGAATGAGAGAAATGTTCAACAAAAGACGGAAATTTATGATACAACGTCTCCGGGAAATGGGATTGGGTATAGCCGTAGAGCCGACGGGCGCATTTTATGTCCTGGGAAACATAAAAAAATACCCGACCAGCTCGTACGAGATGGCCTTCGATATCCTGAAAAGAGCAAAGGTGGGTGTCGCCCCCGGAATAGATTTCGGAAAGAACTGTGAGGGATACCTCAGATTTTCCTACGCCAATTCTCTGGAAAATATCGAGAAGGGTCTTTTAAGAATAGAAAACTATCTGAAGGAGTTATAATATATTTATGAAACTGCCCCGGGATATAGATGCATTCATCTTCGATTTTGACGGAACGCTGGCAAAACTCAATATCGATTTCCCAGCCATGAGAAACAAAATCCCCAATCTGCTTCGCAGTTATAATGTTGATCCCGATGGACTTGGCAATCTTTTCGTACTGGAAATGATTGAAGCCGGCGGTCAGATGATCGCGAAACAACGTCCCGAGAAGGCCGCTGAATTCATAGAGAGAGCCAACGCCGTGATATACGATATCGAGATGGATGGAGCACGAAAGGGAAATCTTTTCGACGGCATAGACGACATGCTTCGGTCACTGACAGACCGGAAGAAAAAGATAGGCGTGGTGACCCGAAATTGTCTCGATGCCGTAAGAGAACTCTACCCCGGGATAGATTCATTCTGCGATACCGTGGTTACCCGTGAATCGACGAGGAGACCCAAACCGCATCCGGAACATCTGGAAACAGCCTTAAATAGACTGAAAGCAGAGCCCGAAACCTCTGTCATGATTGGTGACCATCCCATGGATATCTCCGTCGGGAAAAGCGTGGGAACCCGCACCATAGGAGTCCTTACGGGGCACTCCGACGAGGCCCTCATGCGTGAAACCGGGGCCGATCACATCCTGGAAAAAGTGACAGACATACTGAGTCTTATATAGGAGATATTATGTATGAAGTAACCATTAAAAAATCCTTTTCCGCCGCCCATACACTGCAAATCGGCGGAAAATGCGAAGACCTTCACGGACACAACTTTGTTGTGGAGGTTACCGTCTCAACCAGAGAACTGGACAGCGAGGAGATCGTTATCGATTTCAGGCTTCTGAAGAGGTGGACCAATGAAATTCTTGAAGAACTTGACCATAAGTATTTGAATGACCTGCCCTTATTTAAAAACATAAACCCCACATCGGAAAATATTGCCCGGATCATCTATGAAAAAATAACCGAAATGATAGATAAACCGGGTGTCACAATTTCACATGTTACGGTCTGGGAATCTGAATCCTCACGGGCAACATTCAGGGGTGACGAATAATGGTAGATGTACAGAATCAGCGGGATTACCGTCATATAGACATAAACAAGGTGGGGGTGAAGGGGATCAAATACCCCATCATCGTCCTCGACAAGATGAATGGCACCCAGCACGTTAACGCGGCCATCAACATGTATGTGAATCTTCCCCATCGCTTCAAGGGAACGCACATGAGCCGCTTTATAGAGATTTTAAATGAGTATCGGGGAGAAATAAACATCAAAACCTTTCAGCATATCCTCGATAAGATGCGAGAAAGGCTCGACGCTGAATCGGCTCACATAGAAATCAGATTTCCCTACTTTATAGAAAAAAAGGCGCCCATTTCAAAGGCGACAAGTCTCATGGAATATCAATGCCTTTTCGCAGGTGAAAATAACGACGACACGAACGATTTTCTCGTAGGGGTTACAGTGCCTGTATCGACGGTATGCCCCTGTTCAAAAGAGATCAGCAATCTGGGCGCCCACAATCAGAGAAGCATAGTCAAGGTGAAGCTGCGCTTTAAAAAATTCTTCTGGATAGAAGATGTGATAAAAATGATTGAAGAATCGGCAAGCTGCGAGGTCTTCTCACTCCTGAAGCGTGTGGACGAAAAACACGTCACCGAACGGGCCTATGACAATCCCATGTTTGTCGAGGACGTCGTGAGGAGCGTGGCGGAGAAATTGAATCTCGATGCCAACTTCACCTGGTACAGCATTGAATCGGAAAACATCGAAAGCATACACAACCACAGCGCTTACGCATATATCGAAAAGGGAGAGGATTGATTGCTGTCCACGGTTATCGGTTCACAGTTCACAGTTTTTCAATGAACTATGCGAGGATCGAAGTATTTTGGATAAAGACGTACTGTGATAACCCGCAAGATTATTTCCAAACTTCTACATTTTCAACTTCTGTTTTTAACCGTGAACGGGTTGCTATTTTGCTGTCTTTCTTATCCTGTCAAAGACGCTGTAGACGACGGGGATCACGAAGAGTGTCAGTAATGTGGAAAAGATAAGTCCTGCCGCCACGGCAATTGCCATGGGTGACCGGAGCTCCGAGCCCTGGGTCTGGCTGAGCGCCATGGGGAGCATGCCGAATACCGTGGTAAATGATGTGATCAGTATGGGTCTCAGTCGTACCGACGCCCCCTCGACGACTGCCTCGAACGAGTTCATCCCTTTCTTCCTCAGACGATTAATATAATCGATCATCACAATCCCGTTGTTCACCACCACACCCGCCAGTATAATGACACCCATGAAGGCCGGCACGGAGAGTGTCTTCTGAAAGAGGAGAAGTCCGAAGACCACACCGATAAATGAAAGGGGAACGGTGAACATGATAACCAGGGGATGACGCAGTGATTCGAACTGGGCGGCCATTACCATGTAGATCAGGACTACGGAAACGACGAGGGCCCAGAAGAGTGAAGAAAAGGCGCTCTTCATATCCTTGTAGGTCCCTCCATACTCTATAAAATATCCCTCTGGTATTGTAATGCCCGACTCTATTTCCTTGATATCCGCAACAACACTCCCGATATCCCTTTCAAATGTGTTGGCCGTGACTGTTACCTTACGTTCCTGGTCCTCCCTGAAAATCTTGACGGGCCCTTTCTCAGGGACTATCTGTGCCACCTGATAGAGCGGGAGGCGCTCGCCTGCCGGTGTCACCACCGTAATATTCCCCACATCTTCGATGGTCCTTCTGTCGAAATCCCTGAACCTCACCCTGATATTAAATTCGTCGCCCCCTATGCGATACTTTGTGGGAACCACGCCGAGCATGGCCGCCTTGACCGTTTCGGCAATATGCCCGACGGTCAGTCCGATTCTCGACGCCTTTTCTCTATCGACGATAATCTGGAGTTCCGGTTTCCCCATCTTCAGCGTCGTGTCGATATCCCTCAGTCCCTCCACATTCCGAATCTTTTCCGCGATCTTATCGGTGGTGGATTTCAGTACATGTATGTCCTTTCCGAAGACCTTGACAGCCACGGGAGAATTAGCCCCCGCCGTACTCCCCATCATCATCTGCTCTATATCGTAAAAATCGAACTTAGCCCCTTTTATCCTGGGGATCCTTTTCCTTACATAATCTCTGATCTCCTCTACCGATCTCACCCTCATTTCCTTGTCGGCCAGCCTGGCATAGAGGAGGGCTTCATTCACATCGGCGGCCCCCGTTCCCCAGGCTATATCAAATTTTGATTCCCGGGAAAGCCCGATAAAAGACGCCAGAAATATTGTTTCAGGCTGATCGAGAATTGTATTTTCAACTCTCTTTATGATCATATTTGTCTCTTCGAGCGATGTCCCGACGGGCAATTCCGCCTTCAATGCCAGAATGGGGAAATCGCCCTTGGGCATAAATTCGGTTCCGATCAAGGGAATTGCGGTTACACTTATTGCAAGGAGCAGGATCGTCATGGCAATGACTATCAGCCGGTGTCCCAAAGACCAGCGAAGCAGGCGCTCATAGACGGCTTTGATCTTCAAAAATAATCTAAGAGATTTTTTCTTTCTTTGATCATTTCCCTGTTTCACCTTAAAGAATACCGAAGCGAGCATGGGAACAATGGTGACCGCCACGAAGAGTGACGCCAGGAGCGCCAGCGTAATTGTAACGGCCAGCGGCCTGGCAAGACGCCCCGCGATTCCCCCTGCCAGCGCCATGGGAAGAAAGACGGAAATCGTCGTCAATGTCGATGCGGTAATCGCCATCCCCACTTCCTGGGCACCCGCGATGGCGGCTTCCTTGCGCCCCCTTCCCTCTTCCAGATGGCGGTAAATATTTTCAATGACAACGACGGCGTTATCAACCAGCATACCCACGCCCAGAGCCATCCCGCCCAGGGTCATAATATTTAGTGTATAGCCGAAGGCATATATCCCTATGGCGGTGGTAATAATGGAAAGGGGGACAGCCAGACCGATGGTAACCGTCGGCCTCCAGTTCCAGAGAAAGGCAAAAACCATGATGATGGCCAGGACCGCCCCCACAACCGCGTTACGTCCCGTATTACGCGTTATTCTCTTGATGAGCCTTCCCTGGTCCATAACGGCATAAAAGGTGATATCCGCGGGAATTCTGCCCTTCAGATCGGTCAGCGTCTCCTTCACCGTGTCAATCACGGTGACTGTGTTTTTCCCCGACTGCTTCATCACCATCATGATGACAGAGGGTTTCTTATTGGTCCTGCCGTAATTCCGGCTCTCCTTGAAGGTGTCCGTCACGGTGGCCACATCCTTGATATAGACCGACGTCTTCCCGTGCATGGCGACAACGGTATTTCTGATGGCCTCGATATCCTTGTATTCCCCCATAGTCCTTACAAGATATTCGACGTTCCCCTTCTCCACATGGCCGCCCGAGACATTCACATTTTCTCTGGCCAGCCTGTCTATCACCTGTTCCATGGAAAGGTTGAAGGCCCCCAGCTTGTCCCTGTCAACGAAGATGTTGATCTCCCGTTCAAGCCCGCCCATGACATAGATTGATGCCACTCCTTCGAGCCGCTCGAGTCTCGGCTTTATGTTGTCTATGAGGTATTTCCGAAGTGAACGGGTGTCCTCCATGCCGGTTACGCCGTAATAGAGAATGGGATAATCGGATGTATTGAATTTCACGACCAGCGGCGAATCGGCATCGTCGGGGAGGTAATCGGTGAGCCAGGAGAGTTTCTCCCTCACATCCTGAGCGGCAAAATCGAGGGTAACGCCCCATTCGAATTCCACGATGACAGCGGAAACCCCCTCCTGCGAAGTGGAGGTCACATTCTTGACATTCTTGATGGAACTGACGACACCCTCAATCGGTCTCGTTATCAGATTTTCTATATCCTCGGAGGAAACCCCCTCGTAGGTTGTGACAACGGAAACTGCCGGATATTCCAGTTCCGGCATCATATCGAGACCCAGGCGCGAAAAGGCAATAACGCCAAAGAGCGTGATGATCAAGATCATCATGAGGGTGGTGATTTTTCTTTTGACTGAAAATTGAGGAAAGGTCATGGATTTATCGTTAGTACGGTACTATGTTAGCGATAACCTCTGTATCTTCTTCAAGGCCGTAATTGCCGGTAATAATGACTTTTTCTCCAACTTCGAGGCCCTTTTTGATCTCCGCCATATCCGCGTTGAATGCGCCTATTGTTACAGGCCGTGATATTACACCCTCTCCCTTCAGGACAAAGACGGCATCCCGGCCTTCATTATCCGTAACGAGGGCCTTCTGCGGCACAATAACTATATTTTTCCGGACATCCGTCTTTAGAGTTATTCTGGCAAACATCCCCGGCTTGATCAGCTGTTTCCCGTTCGGAATATCTATTTCCACCTTAAAGTTACGATTTACCGGGTCTATTCTTGCATTGATCCGGGAGATCCTTCCATTAAATCGATAATCGGGCAGCGCATCCAGCAAAACATCAGCCATGACGCCCTTTCTCAGCTGAAGCATCTTCACTTCGGGAATTTCGACCTCGGCTTTAACCCGGGCTATATTCATTATCCAGACAAGGGGGGCGCCGGGCGAAATAATTTCTCCCTCATTCACATACTTCTTAACTACAATCCCCGAAAAGGGGGTCTTTACTACCGAATCTTT